>NZ_JBHYYB010000063.1:28525-51649 GCF_042752535.1 Kitasatospora sp. NPDC059327
TTGTGTATAAGCCCCCGCGCGCGGCCCGCGGGGCCCGCGTGCATCGCCGTCCACCCACCGGCCCCGCCCCCCGCCTCGCCCGGGGGCCCGGGTGCGAGGCGGGGCGGTGGTCAGGAGATGCTGAACTGCTGGCCGTAGACGGCCCAGTGGAGCGGGGTGTCGAGGTCGAGGTTGCCGGCCCGGAGGAAGACCCGCTGGGCGGTGTCGATGCGGCTGGTGTCGCTGTGCGCGGGCTCGGTCACCATCTCGGCGTTGCGGGCGTCGAGGAAGGCCTCCAGGTAGGCGGTCTCGTCGCCGCCCTGGGACGGCGGGGTGGCCTTGGCCAGTGCCTCCCGGCGGATCTTGGCCAGGCCGTCGGGGCCGTGGACGACGGCCGCGTCGTAGTAGGCGAACTGGCCGAGCGCGCGGAGCCCGTCCTGCTTGGCCCGGGAGACGTCGGGGTCGAAGTAGACCCGGTCGAGTTCGTGCAGCTGGGCCTGCTGGAAGGCGGGATCGCCGGCTGCCTCGGACCAGGCCGCGGTGAAGCCCGGGTCCAGACCCTCGTGGGAGGCGCTGCCGTTGACCTGGCGCAGGGCGGGCAGGTAGGCGGCCAGCGGGTTGCCCGGGACGGCGTCGGTGTAGTGCTGGACCAGGTCGAGCATGTCGCCCGTCCCGGAGCAGAAGCCGATCAGACCGGCCGTGTAGCCGCGCCCGTCGTTGATGTCCTCGATGTAGCCGAACTGCGCCCGCCAGTTGAGCGAGGAGTTCTCCGCGCTGGAGACCAGCCGCATCGCGACGTCCTTCTTCTCGGGGCTGCCGAGGTCGGAGGCCGCGACGGCGCGGGCGGCGGTGGCCGCGGCCGGGCGCGGCTCGGCGGCGTCGGCGGTGGCGGTGAGCGCACCGGCGGTCAGGCCTGCCACCAGGAGCGCGGCGGCTGCGGCGCGGGCGGGGCGGCGCCCGCCGGGGTCGGTCCGGCTCTGGGTCATGAGCTTCTCCGTTTCGTCGTCCGGCCTGGTGGGGGCGTGGGCAGGGCAGGGCCTGCCGGTCAGGTCCGGAATAGTTAGGTAACTTTCCTAACGAAAGATAGTGAGGGGCCCGGGCCGTGGCAAGGGGGTGCTCGGGGTTTTCTCAGGATCTCCCAGGAACCTCCCAGGAATGCCTCGGCGGCGGCCCCTCCGCCCTCCCGCCGCGCGGGTGGGAGCGGGCGTGGGAGCGGGCGTGGGGGCGGGTCGTCGGCCGGGCCCGGTGGGCCGGGCGGGCACGGGGTGGCGTCACCGTGCGGGCGAGGGTGTCGTGCTCGGGGGCGCTGAGGGCGAGGCTCGGGGTGCGGGGGTGCGGGGGTGCGGGGGTGCGGGGGTGCGGGGGGTGGGGCGACGGGAGGGGTGCGGCCCGGAGGCTGCCGCACCCCTCCCGGGAAGGTCAGCCGCGCGGGCGTCGCCCGACCCGCCAGGCCCACAGGACGAGGGGCACCTGGAGGGGCAGCCGGGCCGCGGCCAGGGCCGGCAGCGGTGCCGGCCGGTGCCGCCAGTCGTTGGCCATCTTCACGTTGGCCGGGAAGACGGCGACGAAGAGCCCCGTGGCGGCGAGCGCCCCGACCCGCCGGGTGCGCGGTACGGCGACCGCCGCGCCGATGGCGAGTTCCGCGACGCCGCTCGCGTACGTCCAGCCCCGCCGGCTGCCCGGCAGCCGCTTCGGCACGATCGCGTCGAACGTGCGGGGAGCGGCGAAATGCATCACCCCGGCGCCGAGCAGCAGGCCGCTCAGGAGCCGGGCGGAGGTTCTCGATCGCTTCACAGTCACTCCTTGGACGAGGTGCGCGAGGCGTGCGGCGTGCCCCGCCCAGCCGTGGTTACCGAACAGTAGCGTTCCGTCGTCCGAGCGGGAAGCCGCGCCGATGCTCCCGGCGGGGGTGGCGCTCCTCGGGCGTCGGCGGCCGGGCGTCGGCGGCCGGGCGGCATCGGCCGGGTGGTCATTGACAGGCGACGGCGCGGCTCGGTGTAATCCGGTGCGCAGGAAGGCAGGGACCGGCGGTACGGCCGGCCCGTGCGTCTCTCCCGGGGAAGGCAGGACGTCGTGGACGCGGAGATCGGGCCGGCGGCGGCCGGCGAGTCGGCGATCGCGGCGCTCTACGCGCGCGACCGGGCCTGCCGCACGCTGGGCATCACCCTCGACGAGGTGTCCGCGGGGCGGGCGCTCATGCGCATGCGGGTGGGCGCGGACATGGTGAACGGCCACGGGACGGCGCACGGCGGCTTCCTGTTCCTGTTCGCCGACGCGGCGTTCTCCTACGCCTGCAACAGCCATGGCCCGGTGACCGTCGCGCAGGCCGCGCAGGTGACCTTCCTGGCCCCGGCCGAGGTCGGCGACGAGCTGGTGGCCGAAGCGGTCGAGCGGACCCGCTCCGGGCGGCAGGGCATCTACGACGTGACCGTGCGGCAGGCCGCGGGGCGGGTCGTCGCGGAGTTCCGCGGGCAGAGCGTGGTGATCGCCGGCCGGCCGCGGCCGGGCTGACCGGGCCGGCCGCGCACCTGCCGGTCCGGTCGTAGGCCTGGTGCTGCGTCTGCCGGCCCGGTCGCGGCCGCCGGCCTCAGTCCCGCGGCCGCTCGTCCACCACCTGCTGGAGCTTGCCCGTCCGGGGGTTGGTGGCCAGGTCGGCCCGGGGCACCCACTCGACGGCGAGGTGGTGGACGGCGCCGGATGCCACCTCGACCGGGTAGAGCGGGACGGCCGCGTACACGGCCGCGACGAGCCGTTCGCCCAGTTCGGCCAGTTCGCCGAGCGCGCCGGGGTCCGCCGGCGGCCGCCCGGTGTACCCCAGTCGCAGGACGAGGCCGTCCCGCCCGTCCCAGCGCCGCTGCACCAGCTGCAGGCCCGAGATGACGCGGTCCGGGTCGGCGGCGAGCAGCACCGCGCGGATCTCCTCGGTCGGCATGGCGACCGTGCCGACGCGCGCGCCCTCGTTCGACCGGCCGACCAGCCGGAACCGCCCGCGCTCCGGGTCGACCCATTCGGCGCGGTCGCCGGTCGGGTACCGGAGGATCGGCATCAGGGTGCGGAACAGGTTGGTGACCACGACCCGGCCGGGCACGCCGGCGGCGGTGACCGGCTCGCCGGTCACGTCGTCGACCAGTTCCACCACGGTGCGCTCCGCGAAGGCCTCGTGGACGCGGACGTCGTCGCCCGGTACCGGCGCGCCGACCAGGCCCGCGTCGTTCGAGGCGTAGCCGACCGAGGAGACGGCTGCTTTCGGGAAGGCCCGGGCCAGGATCGGCCGCAGGTCGGCGAAGAGCAGGTCGCCGCCGAAGAGCAGCAGTTCCACGGAGTCGGCGCGCTGCCCCCGGCGGACGAGGCACTCGGCCACCGCGCTGAGCTTCATCGGCTCGCCCGCGAGGACGTGGACGCCGAAGCCGGCGATCAGGTCGGCGACGTAGTCGTCGGGCGCGGCGCAGCCGACCGGCAGGCGGACGTTCTCCACCGGGGCGTGGTGCAGGGCGTTCTCGATGTAGAGGAACCCGCCGTAGAGTTCGCCGGCGCAGAACAGGTTGGCCACCCGGTGGCCGGGCCTCAGGCCGGCCCGGACCATGCCCGCGCCGAACGCGGTGACCGAGTCGGCGTGTTCGGCGCGTGACCAGGGGGAGAACTTCGGTACCCCGGTGGTGCCGCCGGTCTTGTACACGCCGGCGTCGGTGAGCGGACCGGTGAGCAGGCGGTTGTCCGGCCAGGTGTTCGCGGCCCAGAAGGCCCCCTGATCGATGAGGGGGAGCTCGGTGAGGTGCGAGATCGTCCGCGGCACGTCGCGGTACGCCTCCGCGTAGAACGGCGAGTGGGCGCGGGCGAAGTCGACCAGCTCCTGAAGCGATTTCGCGGGCACTGCTTCTCCTGTCGGTCGGTGGTGGGCGATAAGTGACGGTGCGTCAGGTCGGTGGGTGTCGACACTGCGGGTTCAGGAGAGGTCCGGGCGGCCGATCCAGCCGTGGGCGAGGGTCTGCACGGTGGAGCCGTCCCGGTCGGCCAGCTTCCGGTCCAGGTACGCGGCGGCCCACGCCGTGGTGGGTACGCGGAAGGCCGGCCGCTCGGCGAGCAGGGTCCGGACGACGACCCCGGCCACCTCCCGGGCGGGCTGCCCCGCCGCCTCCCAGCCCCGGCCGAGCCGGTCGACATAGTCGGTGAAGGTGTCCGCGTACGGCCCGGAGGCCGCCCGGACGGTCGTGCGGTCGATGTCCGGGAAGACGCCGAACGAGGTGTCCGGGACGAAGCCGGGCACGACGACCGACACCCGCACGCCGTGCGCCGCGGCGACCGGGGCCAGGCTCTCCATGAACCCCTCGACGGCGAACTTCGCGGCGCAGTAGGCCTCGTTGAACGGCTGGCCGACGACCCCGTGCACGCTGCCGATCGTGACCAGGCGCCCGCCGGCGGCCCGGAGGAGCGGCATCGCGGCCCGGCTGACCTCGACCACGCCGAAGAAGTTCACCTCCAGGTTGGCCCGCAGCGCGGCCGCGGTCGACATCTCCAGGGTGGGATCGGAGTTGGAGACACCGGCGTTGTTGACCACCGCGTCCAGCCGTCCGTACACCCGGCGCACCGCGTCGAGGCAGTCGGCCACCGAGTCGGCGTCGGTGACGTCGAGGCGGCGGACGTCCAGCGCGACACCGGCCCGGTCGGCGGCCGCGCGCAGTGCCTCGGCCCGCTCGGGTCGGCGCACGGTCGCGACCGTCGTGAATCCGGCCGCGGCCGCCGCGACGGCCACGGCGAGTCCGATGCCCGAGGACGTCCCGGTCACCAGCGCGACTCCCCGGTCCGACGTCATGAGGCGCGGTCCGCCGGGGCCGGGGCCGGGGCCGGGGCGGTGTCGGTGGCGGGCTCGGCTGTCGAGGACCCGTCCTCCCCGCCGCCTCCCGGCCGCGTCCGCTCCCGCTCGGCGGCGTCGAGCAGCGGTTGGATCCGCAGCGCCGGCAGGAAGGAGAGCGCCGCCAGCAGGGTGCCGCCGGCCATCACCGTCCGTGCCGCGTCCAGGATCCCGAGCGGACCGGTCAGCAGGGAGACGGCCAGGCCGCCGGCCAGGGCGGCCAGCGGGATGACCCCCCAGGTGACGGTCCGGAAGGCGGCGTGCATGACGCCCTGGTGCTGTTCCGACATCCGGGACTGCCGGGTGGGGGCGCTGCAGACGTTGATGCACGACATGAAGAAGCCGTAGCAGCCCATGGTGACCGCGATCACCGGCCCGGCCGGCAGCGCGGGCGCGGCGAGCACGCCGAGCCCGACCAGGCAGTGCAGCAGCAGCGACCAGGCCAACGTCCGCCCCAGGCCGAACCGTTCACTGATCCTCGGGGCGACCACCGCGCCGGCCAGCGCGCCCACCGCGGCGACCGACATGGCGGCGCCGAAGGTGGCGACCGAGACGTCGAGCCCCCGGTAGGCGAGGACGGGCAGGACGGTGACGAAGATCGGTCCGCCGCAGTTGAGCGTCACCGCGGCGGCCACCACGCGCCGCAGCACCGGGTCGGCCCGGTTGAGGCGAAAGCCCGCCGTCAGCCGCTCCCGGACGGACCCGGTGGCGACCGTGCGTTCGCCCCAGGGGCGCATCCGGCGGAAGCAGACGGCGGAGACCAGGTAGCTGGCGGCGTCGACGAGCAGGGCCGCGACGCCCAGCGCGCTGTAGAGGCCGGCCGCGATCGACGGGCCGGCCACCTCGGACACCGAGCCGCTGCCCTCCAGCCGGGAGTAGGCGCGCACGAGTTGGTCCTTCGGCGCGACGGCGGGGACGGCGACCAGGTAGCCGACGTTGAAGAAGATCGTCGCGCCGCTGATCACCGCCACGCAGCCCACCAGCAGTGGCGTGGACAGGGCGTCCCGCCAGTACGCCAACGGGATGACCGCCACCGCCAGCAGCCGGACGAGGTCGCAGACCAGCATCGTCCGGCGTTTGTCCCAGCGGTCGACCAGCACCCCGGCGACCGGTCCGAGCAGGGGGATGCCCAGGTACTGGGCCATCGCCACGACGCCGACCTGGAGGGCGCTCGCGTGCAGGACGAAGATCATCAGGGTCGGGACGACGAACACGGTCACCCGGTCGCCGACCGTGCTGACCGTCTGCCCGGCCCAGAACAGGTTGAAGCCGCGCCCGAGGGAGACGGGCCGGCGCGGCCTCACGCCTCCTCCCGCACGACCAGGCCGGCGGTCTTGCCGGTCCGGCCGTTGCTGATCAGCTCGTCGACCCGGCGCACCCGGAAGGACTCCGGGTCGTGCTGGAAGGCGGTGCTGAGGGTGAAGGTCGCGGCCAGCAGGTCCTTGCGCAGCCGTTCGACGTCGGGAGGGGCCCCCGCGCCGGTGAGCAGCAGCAGGTCGACCGTCGCCACTCGGCCGCGCTGCTCGGTGATCACGACCTGGGCCCGGGACACCCCCGGCTCCCGCTCCGCCCGCGCGACGACCCCGTCCACGTCCAGCCCGAGCCCGCGCACCTGCACCACGCTGTCCCGGCGGCCCAGCACCCGCATCGCGGCCCCGGGCCGGCCGCACGGGCAGGCCAGCAGCGTCCCGGCGTCGCCGGTCCGGTAGCGCAGCACCGGGTTGAGCATGTCCGGGTTCAGTGTGGTGAAGTCCAGGAGGTCCTCCGCGCCGACGTGCACCAGCTGCTCGGGCAGGGTGTGGAAGGTGTCGGCCGGGCAGTGAGGGGTGTTGGTGCCGACCACCCAGGTCTCCGTGCTGCCGAACATGCCCCACCGGCGTGCCCGGGGCGCGACGGCGGCCAGGTCGGCGTCCAGCTGCGGCTGCCAGGCCTCGCCGAGCCAGAGCACCTTGCGCAGGGCCGGCAACTCCAGCCCGACGGCCCGCGCGTGGGCGAACCAGAGCCGGAGCACGCTCGGTGTCCCGCCGATCGCGGTCACCCCGGCGGCCGCGAAGAACGCCAGCCAGTCGGCGTACTCGTCCGTGGTGACCGAGCCCACCGCGAGGATCCGGCACCCGGAGAGGTCGGCGAGCGCGGCGGCGAGGAAGTGCGCACCCCACATCCGGCCCGCGCCCCAGGCGTTGACGAACACGTCGTCGCGCTCCAGCGGTCGCCACCGGGCGTGCACCCCGGCCATGTAGAAGCCGGTGGGGGCGTAGCCGATCTTGGGCGCTCCGGTGCTGCCGCCGCTCTGGAAGAGCCAGGTCGCGCCGGCGCGGCGGTCGGCCCGGGGGGCCAGATGCGCCAGCGCGGTGGTGAGGCCGTCCTTGTCCAGCGCCGGGAGCGCGGCGAGGTCGTCGAGTGTGCGCGGTGCGCCGCTGCCCGCGTAGCGGTGGGCCAACTCCGGTACGTCGCGGAGTCGTTCGAGCGTGCGCCGGGCGATGTGCAACCGCGGCTCGGCGGTCGCCGGAGGGAGTGAGAACAGGTCCGTCATGGTGTCGGGCGCTCCGTTTCCGGGGTGGACGTGGCGGAGCCGCCGCGGTCGGTCAGCCACGTGGCGTGGGCGTCCCGGTAGGCGGTGAACCGGGCCCGGGTGATGTCCCGCTGCAGCGTGCGCCGGGGGTCGTCGAAGTCCGGGGCGATCACTCCGTCCGGTTCGAGTTCGGAGAACCAGTACCGTTCGCCGTCGAAGAGGAAGTCGACGCAGAAGAACGGCATCGGCAGCCGTTCGGCGAACCACGCCGTGGCGGCGGCGAGTTCGGCCGGTACGGGCGGGAACTCCATGCGGCCGCCCCGACTGGCGTTGGCCACCGGCGAGCCGGGCTCCGGGATCCGCCTCATCACGGCGTACGGTTCGCCGGCGACGACGTACACCCGGTAGTCCACCGTCCCGTCGCCGAGGTAGGGCTGGACCACGAGCGTGGTGTCCCCGCCCTGGGCCAGGCTGGCCAGGCCCCGCAGGTCCTCGGCGCCGCGCGCCAGGTTGATCCCGCCGCCGCCGCACCACCCGGAGGGCTTCACGATGGCCGGGTAGGTCATGCCGCCCAGCGCCACCTCGTACTGGTGCTTGGCGATGTCGCGCCCGGTACCGATCCGGACCGACGGGATCGGCGGGACGGGGGAGCCGGCGAGGTGCAGCAGGGTGGCCAGCTTGTCGTTGCCGATGAGCGACATCCGCGGCGGGAACGGCAGGTAGAACCCGGCCTCTTCGAGCACGGCGTAGAGCGCGTACTGGTTGAAGACGTCCATCGACTGGTAGGGCAGCGAGTAGAGGGCGGTGACGAAGAGGGTGTCCTGCGGGGAGACCGGTTCGTCGTCCACGTAGACCACGGGCCGGCCGCGGACGGTGCCGTCGACCGTGACCGCCTCGGGGGCGTGCCTGGTCCAGCTCATCCCCAGGCTCTCGGCGACCTCTTCGTACAGGTCCCAGAAGAACGGGTGCCAGAGCGCGGCCATCCTGGTCGACTCCCGGTCGGGGAAGATCCAGCACATCCGGCGCAGCGGTCCGGTGCCGGCCGCCGGCGGGTGCGCGGCGCCGGGCGTCGTGCGGGGTGGGGTCACGGCGAGTCCTTCCGAGGGGGTGGGGACGCGGGGGCGCCGGACCGCTCGGCCCACCAGCGGCGGCCGGCCTCCGGGAGGGTGTCCACCGGGTCGTAGTACAGGTGGCGCCGGCCGAGCACGGTGTCGAGGTCGGCACCACCGTTCGCGCGGGCCTCCGGCGCGGTGCGGTAGTTCTTCGTCCAGGAGGAGATGCCGCGCTCGCGGTCGTAGGCCACCGCCTGGTGCACCCAGCGCTTGCCCAGCTGGGGGACGTCGCAGACGATGCGCGGGGTGGCGTAGCCGGGCAGGTAGCCCATGATCGCCTCCTGCAGCCGCTGGGCCTGGTGCACGGGCGTGCGCCAGTGCTCGGCGCCGGGGATCATGTCGCAGAGGTAGAAGTAGTAGGGGAGGATGTTCGCCTCCCCCTGGAGGGCGAAGCAGAGGTCCAGCAGGTCCTCGGGGGTGGCGTTGACGCCGCGCATCAGCACGCCCTGGTTGCGGACGTCCCGCACGCCCGCGTCCAGCAGGGCCCGGGCCGCCTCGGCGACCAGGGGCGTCACCGACCGCACGTGGTTGGCGTGGGTGTGCACGGCGAGGTTGACGGAGCGGCGGGCCGCGACGGCGGCCACCCGGCCCAGCCCCTGGAGGATCCGCGGCTGGAGCCAGTGCTGCGGCAGGCCGACCACCGCCTTGCTGGCGAGCCGGATGTCGCGCACCGACTCCAGCTCCAGCAGCCGCAGCAGGAAGGTCTCCAGCTGTGGCCAGGGCACGTTGGCGAGGTCGCCGCCGGAGACCACCACGTCGCGTACCGACGGGGTTCGCTTGAGGTGGTCGAGGATCTGTTCCTGCCGGTCGAGCGGGCGCAGTGCCAGCCTCGTCTTGGTGACCTGGGGCGTGGACGTGCCGACCAGGTCCATCCTGGTGCAGTGCCCGCAGTACTGCGGGCAGGTGGCGGTCAGTTCGGCCAGCACCTTGGTGGGATAGCGGTGGGTGAGGCCCTCCACCACCCACATCTCGGCCTCGTGCAACGAGTCGCGCTCGGCCTTGGGGTGGCTCGGCCATCCCGGGTGGCGGTCCGCGCGCACGGGCAGCATGTAGCGGCGGACCGGGTCGGCCAGGAACGCCTCGGTGAACGCCCGCGGCCCGGTCGGGGCGTGCGGCGCCATGGTGTTCAGCATCTGCGGCGGCAGCAGCATCGACATGGTCGCGAACCGCTCCTGATCGGCGGCGAGTTCGTCGTAGAACTCGTCGGTGAGCAGCTCTCCGGCGACGGCCCGCAGCTGCCGGGCGTCGCGGACGCGGTGGGCGCGCTGCCACCGGGCGTCCCGCCACTGAGCCGCGGTGACGTGGCGCCAGCCCGGCAGCCGGCGCCAGTCGGGCTCGGTGAGCGGGATCCGGGTGTACTGGTACGGCTGCCGGGTCGGATGGGGGTCCATCGGGCGCTACTGGCCGGTGAAGAGGGTGGCGAAGCGGGTCCGCAGCTCGCGCTTGAGCACCTTGCCGGTCGGCCCGAGCGGGAAGTCCTCGGGGGCCCGGGCGATGCTCACCGCGGCGAGCGCGGCCAGCCCCGCGCCGGCGAGCGCCTTGTTGGCGGCCTCCTGGAGCTCCTCGGCGGTGCTCGCGGCCGCGTCGGCCTGCAACCGGACGACGGCGACCGGCCGTTGGCCCTCGCCGGGCGCGCCGGGAACCCCGATGACCGAGCAGTCCTGCACGAGGTCGCCGCAGTCGGCCAGCAGCACCTCCTCGATCGGCAGGCTGTAGACCGGCCCCGTCGCGGTGTCGATGACGTCCACCGTGCGGTCGAGGTGGTAGAACGACCCCTCCGGGTCGCGGCGGGCGACGTCGCCGGTGAGCCAGTAGCCGGCCCGCTCGAAGCTGGCCGTGAGCTTGGGGTCGTTCCAGTAGCCGGGGGTCCGGGACGGGGTGACGACGCCGAGCAACCCGACGGTGCCGTCCGGCAGTTCGTCACCGTCCTCGGTCAGCACCGCGGCCCGCCGGACCACGTCGAGCGGCTTGCCGACGCAGCGGTCGTCCCGGACGCTCTCCGGCGTGGTCACCTGGCCGAACAGCGCCATGCCCATCTCGGACGAGCCCAGGCCGTCGACGAACCGCGAGCCGGGCAGGTCGGGTTGCTCGGCCCGCTGCTCCGGCAGCAGCCAGGGACTGATCAGCCCGGCCGGCCGCCGGCCGAGCCGCACCAGCCGCCGGATGTGCCCGTAGTGCGCGCTGTCCCCGGTGTTGAACCAGGAGTGCACCTCGGCCGCGCCCCTGGTCGGCGGTTCGCCGGTGGCCAGCTCGACGAAGGTGCGCGGGAAGGAGGCGACCATGGTGGGCCGGAAGGCCTCCATCACCGGCTCCACTGCGGCGCGCCGCCAGTCGGACATCACCACGGTCGGCAGACCGAGCAGGGTGGCGGTGAGGAAGTAGCTGAGCCCGCCCGCGTGGGTGTGCGGCATCAGCGACATCAGCCGGTCGTAGGGCTCGGCGGGGAAGCGCACCATCCGCGGCTGCTTGCCGTCCCAGAACTGGCGGTGCGCCAGCATGGTGGACTTGGGGGTGCCGGTGGTGCCCGAGGAGTGGATCAGGGCGACCACGTCGTCGTCGGCGTGCCGGTACGGGTAGTCCTCGGGGAGCCGGGCCGCGCCGGCGTCGAAGGCCCGGATCTCGGCCGCCAGGGCGATGAACCGGGGGCGCCGGCGCGGGTCCTCGCGGTAGGCCGAGGCCAGGCGGGTGGGGTCGTCCGCGACGATGCCCACCACGCCCACGTGGTCGAGGTAGCGGACCATGACGTCGTGCCGCATGGCGTCGTTGACCAGCGCGGGTACGGCGCCGAGGGAGGTGAGCGCGAGGAAGTGCAGCAGCGGTTCCAGGCCCTCGCCGACGACGACACCGACCGGCTCGCCGGGGCGCACGCCGTTGGCCCGGTACCAGGTGGCGTAGCGGTCGCGCAGGGCGGCGAGGTCGAGCAGGCTGTGACCGCGCAGGACGACGGCGCCGCGGTGGTCGGTGTGGTGGCTGTAGGCGAACGGGACCGCGCGGTTCGGGTTCACCGCGATGGCATGGTCCAGGAAGTTGCCCGCGCCCAGGGCGGGTTCGGTCATCAGCCGCTCCCGGGCGGCGAGGGGCGCGATGGGACTCCGGTCGCTCATGGCGGTCTCCTGAGGGGGTGGCCCGGCGGGGTTCTTGTGGAACCGGGCCGGGCTTGGGTGGGGATCGGTCCGCGGCGGCGGGGGTGGACCGGGCGTGCGGGGGCGGGTCGGGTGTGCGGGGGCGTGCGGGGGCCGCTCGCGGCCCGGTGCGGGCGTGCCGGGGGTGCGGGCGTGCCGGGGGTGCGGCGGGGGGCGTGCCGGGGGTGTCGGGATCAGCCCCGGGCGAGGACCTCGGCGACGACCCGGTGGCCGGAGCGGACGGCGCCCTCCATCAGGCCGAAGTACTCGGTGCTCGTCTCGGTGCCGGCCCAGTGCACCCGCCGATGCGGTGCGGTCAGCGTCGGTCCGTACCGCAGCCAGTCGCCGGGCCCCCGGAGGGCGGCGTAACACCCCTGGCTGTACCGCTCGTTGACCCAGTCGGTGATGTGCAGGCCGGTCGGCGGCGGGAGCATCGGGAACACCCGGGCGGCCTGCTCGACCACGGCCGCGCGCTGCTCCCGGGGACCGAGCGCGCCGAACCGCCGGGCCTCGCTCCCCGTGATGAACCCGGTCAGGACGCCGACCCCGCCGTCGGCCGGGGAGTCGTCCACCGTGGACAGCAGCGGACCCTCGGCGTTGACCGACCAGCCGGAGAGCCCGTGCGCGCGCCAGAGCGGCTCGGGGTAGACCATGGTCGCCTTGACCGCGCAGCCCCGGGCCGTCCGTTCGCCCGCCCGGCGCACCGGCGGCGCCGGCCGGTACTCGACGGCGTCGGCCGGCAGCGGTGGCAGCGCGATCACCGCGACCTCCGCCCGGTGGGCGCCGCCCGTCGAGTGGACGGTCACCCCGTCGTCGTCCTGGTGGACCGCGTGGACGGCCTCGTCGAGCCGCACCCGGTCACCCAGCCGCCCGGCCAGCCGCTCGCACACCTGGTGGGCGCCGCCGGCGATCCGGTCCTGCTGGGCGCCGCCCTCGAAGGCGTTGAGGTAGCGGACGCCGCCGCCGGAGCGCAGGTAGAACGCCATGTGCAGGACGGAGACGTCGGCCGGGTCGGCGGCCATCATCTCGCCGAGGAAGAGCGGGAAGAAGAGCCGGGCGTCCGGGTGGGTCAGCCGCCGGTCGGCCCAGTCGGCGGCGGTGAGGGTGTCCAGCCAGGCCGCGTCCGGGGTGAGCCAGGGCGCGTCGGGCCGGACGGCCGTGGTGAGTTCGTCCAGTCGCTCGAAGAGGTCGCCGAGCGCCACGGCGTTGAGCGGTGGGAACCGGCCGCCCCGGGTGGTGTCCTCGCGGCCGAGGAGGAACCGGCCGGCACCGAGCATCGTGGTCGGCGTGGTGTCCAGTCCGAGCTCCTTGACCAGGGCGAGGAGTTCGGTGTGACGATCGCCCAGGTAGGCGGCGCCGGCGTCGACCTGGCAGCCGGGTGCGACCGGCAGGCCGTGGGTGCGGCCGCCCACCCGCGGGCGGGCCTCCAGCACGGTGACGTCGACGCCCCGGGCGGCCAGCCCGGTGGCGGCGGTGAGGCCGGCCAGCCCGGCCCCGACCACGACGGCGGTGGTGACGCCGCCGGCCTCGGTGACGCCGCCGGTTCGAGGTGTGGTGGCGCGGTCGGAGCCGGTCATCTGCCGGCCGCGATCTTCTCGGCGAGCGCCCGGGGGGTCGGGGCGAGCAGGAAGTCGTCGAAGGACAGCTCCACGCCATGGCCGCGGGCGATCGCGCTGAGCACCCGGGTGGCGATCAGTGAGTCGCCGCCGAGCCGGAAGAAGTCGGAGTCCGCCGCGACGTCCGGGGTCTCCAGCACCCGGCTGAAGACGGCCACCAGGCTGTCGGTCGCGGCGTCGTCGGTCGCGGCGTCGAAGGAGTGCGGGGAGTCCGGGGACTTCGGGGCGGCGGCCGCGGTGGGCACGCCGCCACCGGTGGCGGAGGTGGTGTCAAGGCTCATCGAAGGTCTCCTTTGACCAGTTCGGGGGTCGTGTGCCGCCGGTGCGAGCCGGCCCGGTCGACTTTTCCGCTCGCGGTGAGCACCAGTTCGGGGACGACGGTGATCCGGCTGGGCACCAGGTGGCCGGGGACCCTCCCGCGCAGGTACGCCAGGACGTCGGTGCCCAGCGTCCCGGCCGCCGCGCCCGCCCGCGCCACCACGTAGGCGACCAGGGCGGACCGGCCGGCGAGTGTCACCGCGACCACGGCCGCCGCCCGCACGCCGGGGTGGTCGGTGAGGTGTGCCTCGACCTCGGCCGGGTCGACCCGGACGCCCCGGACCTTGATCTCGCCGTCCAGCCGGCCCCGGTGGGTGAGCAGGCCGTCCGGCGAGCTGCTCACGAGGTCGCCGGTCCGGAAGTGCCGCTCGCCGTCGATGACGGTGAACCGGGCGTCGGTGGCCTCGGGCAGGCCGTGGTAGCCCAGCGCGACGGACGGTCCACCGATCAACAACTCACCTTGGCCGCTGATGCGTTGGACGACATGGGGGAGTGCTCTGCCGATCGGGGCCCGGACGCCGCCGGGCCAGTCCCAGCCGGCCGGCGGGGACTGCGGGCCGTGCAGGTCGACGGCATGGGTGATCAGGGTCGTCTCGGTGCAGCCGTAGGTGTTCACCAGGCGGATCCGTCCGGTGTCCAGCGCGGCCCAGTCGGCCAGTCGGGCCGCGCTCGCGGGCTCGCCGCCGATCACCAGGACCCGGACGCGGTCGGGCAGCGCGGTCCGGTCCTCGGCGAGGTGGAGGACCAGCTCGTGCCAGAAGGCGGTGGGCAGGTCGAGCACGGTGATCCGCTCGCGCTCCACCATCCGCAGGAAGCGGGGGAACGACCCGGTGTGCGCCTCGTCGTCGAGGACGAGCGCCGCCCCCGTGCTGAGCGTCGGCAGGATCTCCTCGAAGCAGGTGTCCCAGTTGAGCGAGGCGAACTGCAGCACGCGGTCGTCGGGTGTCAGGCCGAAGAGGTCCCGTAACGAGGGTGTCACGGCGGAGAGGGCCCGGCGGGGCGTGACCACGGGCTTCGGCTGCCCGGTGGAGCCGGAGGTGAAGAGAATGTAGGCCGGTTCCCCGGCGCCGATCCCGGTGCGGCCGACGTGGATTCCCGTCGGTCCGAGGGCCCCTGACGGGGTGTCGGCCGAGGCGTCGCCCGGTGATATCGGACGGCCGGGGCCGCCGGTCGGCAGCGCGATTGCGGGGAATTCCGGCGAAGGGGTCGAGGGCACCCACTCCAGGCCGAGTCGGTGGGCCGTCGCGGGGTCGGCCGCGACCATTGTGCGGCAGTCCACCGCCGAGAGCATCGCCTGTAACCGGTCCGCCGGGAATGCCGGGTCGGCGGGGCAGTAGACCCCTCCGGCGGTGAGGACGCCGAGCAGTCCGACGACCGTTTCCGGAATGCGGCTCGCCTGGACGGCGACCACTCCCGGCCGGGGGCCCAGCCGTTCGGCCAGGTCGCCCGCCAGCGTGTGCAGCCGGCGGTAGCTCATGGTGCGTCCGTGCCGGACGATCGCCGCGCGGTCCGGAAAGCGAACAGCGGTTTCCGTGAACGCGTCAAGTAAGTCGGAGGGAACTCCGGTGGTGCCGATATCAAGTGACATGACCGCCCCAAGAATGGCTCGCAAGCGCTCATTCGCGCTCGGCGGACCGGGACTCTACCTCCGAACATGGGGGCCCACAATGGATGTTGAGGGTATTGCGGCGCGGTGGTGTGCCTGAATGGTGAACGAACGCCGCACTCTCGAAGAATCTGCGCCACGGTCGGATTGACGTTGTCGGCGGTGGGAAAGAATGGCGCCGAGTCATGCCCCCGGCCCCTCGGCGCGGGTCGCTCCTTCCCGTTCCGCCGATTCCCGGCGCGGCCGCGCACGAGCGCGCGGCCAGTCCCCCGTGCACGGCGGCGACCCCGGCCCGGTCCGGTCGCGCCCGCCGGGTCGGGGGTCGCGCACCCCGCCGGGCCCGGCCCGAAACCGCCCGATCGGCCGGTCGGGCGGCCTTCCCGCGATCGCGCCGCGGACGCGGCGGCCCGCGGGTGCCGGGTGCCGGCCGTCCCGCCCCGGGAGCCGTGTCCCGGGTGTGACCCCCGTGGTGTCCGGGGCGCACGGTGCCGGCCGTCGTGCGCGCGCCCACCTGCCCCCGGGTGGGCGCGGCCGGGCCCGATGACGGGGTGCCGGTGCCCCCGTCGGCGGTGCCGACGGCCCGCGGTCCGCGATGACCGGTTCCTGCCACGAGCGGTCGAGGCGCCGACGGGAGAGGCCCGCCGGCCCCCGCGGGTGCCGGTCAACGCCCCTTTCGGTGGCCCGGTCCCCCCGGGGCGGCCCGGGATCGGAGCGGACCGGTTCCGGCCACACCCGGCGGCGGGGGACTGGCGGCGCCCGCCCGGGGCAGGCGACTGCCGCGAAGCCCGGGCGCGGTCGGTGCCCGGCGTCCTGTCCCGAAGGGGGAACAGCTGTGAGCAGTCCCGCCCAGCCCTCGCTTTCCGTCGCCGAACTGTCCTCGGAAGCGGCCGAGTTGCTCAACGCCGCGGTGCGCAGCGGCGCACCCGGGGGAGCGCCCGGTCTGCTGCTCCCCGCGGACGCGGCCGAGGCCGTGGCCGCACTGGCCGGAGTGACGGCCCGACTGCCCGAACTCCTGGACCAGTTGGCCTCGTTCCTCAGCAGCGAGCAGGCGGCGGGCCGGATCGGCCCGGCCCGGGGCGAGGGGCTCGACGGCGAGCGGGCCCAGGACGCCCTGCGGGCCGCGCGCGACGCGCGGGAGCAGCTCTACGAGGCGGCCCGCACCGCGGCGCTGGTCGCCGAGGCCGTGACGGCGGCCGCGACCGTCCTGGCCCCGCTCGGCCCGGCCCACCCGGCCGGCCGGCCCGCCGAGCCGCACGCCTGAGGCCGCCGGCCCCGCCCGCCCGACGCCTGGCCGCCGGTGCCCGCGGACCGTTCGACAGGTACCGGGCACGGTGCCGGGCGCAGTAGGCGGTCGCGGACGGCCGCCTCGCTCCCGGCTCTGGCCGTCGCCTGACCCGGCGACCCGCCGGTTCGGCGGTCGCCCCGTCCCGGGGACGCCCGTCCGACGGGCACCCCCGGCACGGGTGCGCTGCTCCCGAACGCGCTGCTCCCGAACGCGCTACTTCTGGGTGCGGGCGAGGAAGTCGTCGATCAGCGGGGCGATGGCGGGCAGCAGCTCCTCCAGCGCGAAGTGCCCGGTGTCCAGCACATGCAGCTCGGCGTCCGGCACGTCGCGCAGGTAGGCGCGGGCGCCGGGCTCGGTGAAGAACGGGTCGTTGCGGCCCCAGAGGACCAGCGTGGGCGGCCGGTGGGTGCGCAGCCACTCCTGCCAGGCCGGGTAGAGCGCGACGTTGGAGTGGTAGTCGAGGGCGAGTTCGACCTGGATGTCCTTGCGGCCGGGCAGGTCGAGGAAGTGCTGGTCGAGCGTCCAGCCGTCCGGGGAGACCAGCTCCGGGTCACCGGTGCCGCCCTCGTACTGACCGCGGGTGATCTCCAGGGTGAGGATCGCGCGGGCGCGTTCGGCGGCGCCCTCGACACCGTGCCGGTTGGCGATGAACCCCCGGGCCTGGTCGGAGAGCCCTTCCTCGTAGGCGTTGCCGTTCTGCACCACCAGACCGGTGATCCACTCGGGGTGGCGGGTGGCCAGCCGCAGGCCGACCGGGGCACCGAAGTCGAAGACGTAGAGCGCGAAGCGGTCGAGGCCGAGCACCCGGCAGAATCCCTCGACGATGTCGGCCAGCGAGTCGAAGCGGTAGCCGAAGTCCTCGGGCGCGGGGCTGTCGCTGTGCCCGAACCCGGGGTAGTCGGGGGCGATCAGGCGGTAGCGGGTGCCGAGCGCGTCGAACAGGCGGCGGAACTGGTGCGAGGCGGACGGGAATCCGTGCAGCAGCAGCAGAACGGGCGCGTCCGCCGGGCCGGTTTCCCGGTAGAAGATCCGTAGGCCGTCGACGTCGGCGAAGCGGTGCCGGATCCGAGGGATCGGCGGCCGGCCGGCCGGGCGGTGCCCTGGGGCCGAGGGTTCCTGGGCGGTTGATGCTGTCACGGTGTCATCCCCCTGAAGTGGACCGGATTTCGGTTGAGGGGATCGTGGCAGGCCACCGGTCACGAACACAACGGCGGACCGGTCCGTCTCGAACGGCGGAAGGGCGGCCGGGTACCGCGCGGGCGCGGTGCCTCGGCCACCGCCTGCCGGCCGCTGCGCCGTTCGCCCGTCCGCCTCACCCGACCGGGGTATGTCTGTCACCCGTTCGTGCCGCTCGGGTGGCGAAAAGCGAGGTCGGCCCGCGTTCGTGTGCCAACGTTTCCCGGGCGCCCCTCATCGGGCGTCTCTGGGGCCCGTTCCGGGCCGGGCCCGTCCGCGAGGGCGGGTCGCGAAGAGCAATGATGACCTGGAAGGCGTGAGATGTCCGTTCGTGGAACCCTTGGCAAGTTCGCCGTCACCGCGGTGCTGGCGGCTGCGGCCGTAGTCGCCGTGCCGACCGTGGCGCTGGCGCACGGCGAGAGCCCGCAGCCGTCGTCGCAGTCCGGTCTCGCGGCGGGCCAGGCCTCGGTCGGCCTCTTCGGTCCGAAGCTCGCCTGGCTGGAGGCGTTCAGCAAGAGCAACGGCTGACCGGCCGCTTCCCGACACCGGGCACCCCCGCCGCACCCCGTGGCGGGGGTGCCCGCTGTCGTGTCCGCCGCCCTGCCGGTCCGCGCGCGCTCGCGTCGGACCGCCCGTCCGGCGGCTCCGGCCTGAGGCCCTGACACTCCGGGGCCGCGCCGCGCGCGTCGCCGCCCCTGGCCGGCCCGCACCGCGAACGCTTACGGTGCCCGCCCGCCGGGGTCCTGCTCCGCCACCGGGGTCCTTGCGGCCCCCAGCATCCGGACCATCGCCGCCACCGGCAGCGCGGGGTTGGCCGCGGCCGAGGCCCGGACCCGGTCGTACGGGCTCGCCAGGCAGAGCCGCAGGGTCGCCGGCGACGCCGAGGGGTGCTGGGCCACGGCGAGCAGCGCGGCGTGGCCGAGCGCGCCGGTGACGGCCATGGCGTGCAGGAGGCCGGGCGGGCAGCGGGGGTTCCGGGCCAGCGACGGGTACAGGGACGGCCCGTGGCGTTCGGCCAGCTCGTGGAGGAGGTCCGGCGCGAGCGCGGGGTGGGCCGCCACCCGCTTCGCCACGGACGGGTCGGCGTCGCGGGCGAGCACGGCGGCCAGGTCGGCCGGGAGGTCCGGGCGGGCCGCTACCAGGGCGCGGACCTGTGCCGTGGTCGAGCGGGCGAGGTCGCGCAGCTCCTCGGGTGACGCGGCGGCGACGCGGGGCCACAGTCCGGTACCCAGGCGGACGGTGGGAGCCAGCCGGACGAGCAGGGACATCGGGAGCGCCGGGTTGGCCGTGACAGCCGCGCGGACGGAGCGGTCCGGGTCGGCCGCGAGGGCGCGGATCAGTGGTTCCCCGACGGCGGGGTTGGCCGCGGCCGATCGGCGGACCGGGCTCTCGGGGTCGGCGGCGAGCCGGCGGTAGAGCGCGTCCGACAGGTCCGGCCGCGCGGCCAGGGCGGCGCGGACCCAGCTGTCCGGCGAGTCGTGGAACCGCTCCAGGCCGGTGGCCGGGGTGGCGGGGTTCTGCAGCGCGGCGCTCCGGAGGGCCCGGACGTCGGCCTCGTGGTCCCCGCAGGCCCGCGGGAGATCCAGGCACCGGCCGCAGCGCTCGACAGGGGGGCTTCCACCGTCGGCCGACAGCGCGGCCAGGATGTCCGGTGGGGTCGCCGTGTTCCGGGCGAGGGCGTCCCTGACCGGTACGTCCGGCCGCGCGGCCAGGCGCCGGGCCAGGCGGTCCGGGAGGGCGGCCGAGTCGGCCACGGCGCACACCACCGCGAGGTGCGGGTCGTCGGCGAGGAGATCCAGCAGGTACTCGGAGCGTCCGCCGTATTCGACGAGTGCGACCCGGACCGACGGGTCGTCGTGGCGGGCCAGGTCGTGGATCCATCCGGCGGGCACGTCGGCACGGCCGGCCGCCGCGACGGCCGACCACGGATCGTGCGACGGTATGTCCTGGACCGGGAGCGCCCCACGGGCGATCAGCTCGCGCAACGTCCACGGGTCGGATCGTCGGGCCAGTTCGCGCGCCTGGCGGGCGGTCAGGGCGTCGCGCCGGACGAGGGCCTGACAGAGGTCCTCGTCCGCGAGGGTGATGAGGTGGTCCAGCAGGCGCTGCGGCAGATTCGGGTTCTCCGCCAGGCCGGACAGTTCCGGGCTGTACTCCGACATCGCCCCATGATCGGGCCCCTCGGCCCGATCGTGCCATCGATTTCTCCTGCGGCACCGCCGACCGCTCCCGCGCTTGCTCCCGTGCCGGCACCGGCAACGGCGCGGCCTACGGCGCCCCGTCGTACGGCGGGTCGGGGTCCTCGGGGTCCTCGGCGGTGCCCGGTGGGAGGGTCAGGGTCGCCACCGCACCGCCGTCCGGGTGGTTGGCGAAGGTCAGTTCGGCGCCGATCACCCGGGTGTGGCCCTCGGCGATGGTCAGGCCGAGACCGTGCCCGCGGCCGCGCTCGCGCACGCTGGTGCGGAAGCGCTGCGGTCCGTCCCGCAGCAGGTCGTCGGGGAAGCCGGGACCGTGGTCGCGGACGGTGATCCGCAGCCCGTCCACGCTCAGTTCGACCGGGCCGCGGCCGTGGCGGTCGGCGTTGACCAGCAGGTTGGCCAGGATGCGGTCCAGCCGGCGCAGGTCGGTGCGCACCACCGGTCCGTCGGGGCGGCCCGCCCCGGTGTCGCGCCCCGGCCCGTGCGTCGGGCGGGCCGCGGGCCCGGCCGGGGCACCCGCCGGTCCGGCCTCCGGTGCCCGTACCGACAGGGCGACGGTCAGGCCGGTGAGTCCGACCGTCCGCCGGACGGCCCGGTCGAGCGGCACGGCCGACAGGTAGGGCGTCTCGGCGTCCGCGTCCAGGCGGGAGACCTCCAGCAGGTCCTCCACCAGGGAGCGCAGCGCCTGCACCCGGTTGCGGACCAGCTGGGTGGGCCGTCCGGGCGGGAGCAGTTCGGCGGCCGTGACCAGCCCGGTGAGCGGGGTGCGCAGTTCGTGCGCGACATCGGCGGTGAACCGCTGTTCGGCCTCCAGCCGGCGGTGCAGCGCCTGGGACATCGAGTCCACGGCGGCGGCGAGGTCGGCGACCTCGTCCCGGCCGTCGCCCAACGCGCCGATCCGGGTGTCGGTCCGCCCGGCGGCGATCTCGCGGGCGGCCGTCGCGGCGGTCCGCAGCCTGCGGCTGATCCGGTCGGCGACCAGCACGCCGGCCAGCACGGTGGTGAAGACCGAGACGGTGACGGTGATCAGGATGATCCGGTCGAGGTCGCCGATGGAGCGCCGGTCCGCCGTGAAGTCGACCCGGACGGACAGCACCGCGCCCTGGACCGGCGCGGCGGCCCACATCGTCTCGTCGTCCTGCGGCCCGGTGGCCAGGACGGAACCCCGGCGGCCCTGCGCCGCGAGTTCGCGCAGTGGGGGCGGCAGCGCCGGGTCGTCCAGCGCGGTGCCCAGGCCGGTGGTCCGTTCGTTGCGACCGTAGGCGACGAGCGCGGTGTCGAGCGCGCCGAGCGCGGACCGGCGGGCCTGGTCGACGTGCTGGCGCACCATCGCCTGGTGGACCAGCAGGCCGACGCTCAGCGCGACCAGCACGGAGATGGCGGCGACGGCGGTGGCGATCTGACGGCGCAGGGTCATACCGGGCGCCGCAGCTTGTAGCCGAAGCCGCGGACGGTCTCGATCCGGCCGGAGCCGATCTTGGCGCGCAGCCGTTGCACGTGGACGTCGACCACCCGGGTGTCGGCGCCCCAGTCGTAGTCCCAGACCCGTTCGAGCAGGCCGGAGCGCTCCAGCACGATGCCCGGCGCGGCGGTGAACTCCAGGAGCAGCCGGAGTTCGGTGGGGGTGAGCGGTATCAGGCGGCCGTCCACCCGGACCTCCATGCTGTCGGTGTCCACCTCCAGGCCGTCGATGGCGCGCACCGCGCGGGCGGACCCGGCCTCCGTCGGCGCGGTCGGTGCCGCGGGTGCGACGGGCGCGGTCGGCCGGGCCGGCGCTCCCGGGGCCTCCGGGGTGGCCGGCACCGCCGCCTCGGCGGTCGGCACCACCCGGATCCGGCGCAGCACCGTGCGGATCCGGGCCACCAGCACCGCGCTCTCGAACGGTTTGACGACGTAGTCGTCCGCCCCGGCCTCCAGCCCCGAGACCACGTCGACCGGGTCGGTGCGGGCCGACATCATCAGGATCGGCAGCTGGCTCTCCTCGCGGATGCGCCGGCAGAGGCCGACCCCGTCGAGGAGCGGCAGCATCACGTCGAGCAGGATCAGATCGGGGCGCTCCGTGTGGAACGCCTCCAGGCCCTCCAATCCGTCGGCGGCCGTGCTGACGGGGAATCCGTAGCGTTCCAGGGCCATCCGGGTGGCCTCGCGGATCACCTCGTCGTCCTCGACGATCAGGATGTGGGGGTGGACGGGGGTGGCGGCGGTCATGACCTCGGTTCCGGGGTCGCCGCGGCCGGGACTGCCGCGGTCGGACGTGACGTGGGGGTGGGTGACGGGGCCGAGGTCGCTTCGGGCGGCCGGGGCACCGGGACCGGCTGGCCGGTGCGGCCGGCCGCACCGGCCGCGCCGGAGGGTGCGACGGCGGGCGAGGCCGCACCGGCGCTCGGCCTGGCGGTGATCACCGGATCGGCGGTCGTGGTGCTGCCCTGACCGGGCCCGGCGATCGGCCCGACGGCCTGCAGCCGCTGCTCCGCCAGGGAGAGCCGGGTGCCGTTCCAGCTGTAGTGGCTGCTCTTCACGGAGGAAGCGGTGCTCGGCTCGTGCAGCCAGAGGTCGGCGGCGACGGTCTCGGCGCTGAACCCCGGTTGCACGGCCACCCGCAGGACGGGCACGACCCCGCCGCTCCCCCGGGTGTAGACGTGCAGGACCACCGAGCCGCCGGTGGAGACGGCGGCGATCAGCTCGGCGCGGCCGTCACCGGTGAGGTCGCGGTACTCGGGGCTGCGGACCTCGCAGTCCGGGCAGCCGGCCAGCGCGCGCCGCTCGTCCGCGCTCACGGCGGGGTCCTTGGCCAGCAGGGTGCGCAGGTCCACCGAGGTGAGGTCGGGACCGGGCACGGTGAGGTCGGGTACCGGCGTCGGCGGCGGTTCGGTGGGGCCGGCCGTGGCGGAGGCCGGGGAGGTCGGCGCCGGTGAGGTGCCCAGGTTCGGCCAGAGCGCCTGCGGTACGGGCAGCGGCGTCACCGGTCGGGCGGCCCCGGCGTCCCGCAGGGCCCCGGGTGCCGCGCAGCCGGCCAGCGCCACGAGCAGGCCGAGGGCGGCGAGCAGGCCGGGGGCGGCGAGCAGGCCGGTGGCGACGCCGGATCCGCCCGCGGCCCCGGGCCCCCGGCGGGGTGGGAGTGGTCCTGCCACCTGATCGTCCTCCTGCTGCTCTGCGGCGACGCACGCGCGGTCCGTCCACGGCTGATAGGTCGTCCGAACCGTACCGGGCGGTTCCCCCAGGGCGCCGCCCACCTGGGGGAACGTGCGGGAAGGGCGGTTCGGGCGAGCGGGGGCAGCCGGGGGGGGCCGGCCGCCCGCGGGCGGGCGGCGGGGGTGAGTCCGGCGGGGGGGAGGGGGGGGGGGCGGGGGC
>NZ_JBHYYB010000063.1:51659-52615 GCF_042752535.1 Kitasatospora sp. NPDC059327
GCCCCCCCCGCCGGCCCGCCCGTGGGGGGGTCGTTGGGGTGGTGGGCGCGGCGGGCCTCGCGCACGTCCCTGGCCCCCCCCCCCCGCCCGGCGGGCGCGCTCAGCCCGTCCGGCCGCCGGGGGGCACCAGGTCGGCCAGGACGATGATGTTGTCCGTCCAGTGGCCGTCGGCGCCGATCCGGCCCCCGCAGGTGATCAGCCGGAGCTCGGGGGCGGCGGTGTCGCCGTAGACCGTCTCGGTCGGGAAGCGGTCCTTGCCGGCCTGGATCAGGGCGCGGACCTTGAAGTCCACCGTGCTGCCGTCGGCGCGCCGGACCTGGACGAGGTCGCCCGGTCGGAGCTTCGGCAGGCCGGCGAAGACGGCCGGTCCGCGGACGGTGTCGTAGTGCCCGATCAGGACGGCCGGTCCGGTCTCCCCGGGGGTCGGTCCGTTGCGGTACCAGCCGACGTCGCCGGCCCGGTCGGCGGAGGGTACCTCGACGGTGCCGTCCGCGTTCAGGCCCAGCCCGCCGACCGGTGCGTCCACCCCGGCCGAGGGGACGAGCAGCCGGGTCGGGGCCGATGCGGCGAAGGGCCGCGGCGCCGGGGTTCCCGCCCCGGCGGTCGCACCCGGTCCGCCGTTACGGTCGGTGGCCGCGGCGGCGGCCGGGGCGGCCGGGTCCGCCTGGTGCACGGAGGGCTGGACGCGCACCACCGGCGGCTGCCCGCCCGACAGCGCCACCGACGCGCCGAGGACGAGACAGAGCACACCGCCCGCGCCGAGCGCGGCCCGGCGCACGCCGGCCGCCCCGGAACGACCGGCCCGGCGGGTGCCCGGTGAGTCCGGGGCCGCCCCGGGCGCGGCCGGCGCGCGTTCGGCACCGGCGGCCGGGTGCGCCGGCCACGGCTCGTGGTCGGTTCCGGGCGCGGCTCCGGCCCGGACGGGACCGGCGCCCGGCCCGCGTACGACCTCGTAC
>NZ_JBHYYB010000064.1:0-4723 GCF_042752535.1 Kitasatospora sp. NPDC059327
CCGGCCGGGCGGCCGGCGGCCGCCGGGGCACCCCCGCCCGACCGGAACGTCGGGCGGCCCCGGGGCTGACACCCCGGGCCGGCCCGCCGTTCGACGTTCGGGCGCTCCGCTCACCGGTCCCTCGGCTACTCGACCTTCTCGGCCGGGGCCGCCAGGCCCGCCGACCACTTCTCCTCGACCCGGCCGAGCTTCCAGTAGGCGATCGCCGCCGCCCAGGTGAGCACGAAGAGGCCGACGATCGCGTAGCCGACGAAGTTGAGGTCCAGCTCGCCGATCCAGGCGATCGGCCCGCTGGTGATGTCCAGCTTCTCGCCGAGCAGCCCGAGCAGCTCGATCGAGCCGATGACGAGCGCGACCAGCACCGAGAGACCGGTGACGGTCAGGTTGTAGTAGATCTTGCGGACGGGCTTCGAGAACGCCCACTCGTAGGCGAAGTTCATGAACGAGCCGTCGATGGTGTCCAGCAGGCTCATGCCCGCCGCGAACAGCACCGGCAGCACCAGCAGCGCGTACCAGGGCAGCTGGAACGCGGCCGCGCCGCCCGCCAGGACCAGCAGCGAGACCTCGGTCGCGGTGTCGAAGCCGAGGCCGAACAGCAGGCCGACCGGGTACATGTGCCAGGGCTTGGTGACGGCCCTGGTCACCCGGCCCAGGATCCGGTTCATGAAGCCGCGCTTGTCGAGCTGCTGCTCCAGCTCGGCCTCGTCGAACTCGCCCTCGCGCATCTTGCGGAACACCTTGAGGATGCCGTTGAAGGCGCCCAGGTTGATCAGACCGATGAGCAGTAGGAACGTCCCGGAGACGGAGACGCCGATCAGGCCGGTCGTGTCGTGCAGGGTGGAGTCGTCGGACTCGACCTGCCCGGCCAGGGACTGGATGCCGAAGGCGAGCAGCGCGCAGAGGCCGAAGACGATCGAGGAGTGGCCCAGCGAGAACCAGAAGCCGACCGAGAGCGGGCGGTTGCCCTGGCCCATCAGCTTGCGGGTGGTGTTGTCGATGGCCGCGATGTGGTCCGCGTCGAAGGCGTGCCGCATGCCCAGGGTGTAGGCGGTGAGGCCCATGCCCGCGCCGAACACCTGGCCGCCGACGTCGTAGTGCTCGGGCGCGATGACCGCGAGGAGGGTGAACCAGCCGATCACGTGCAGAGCGAGGATGAAGCCGCCCATACCGGCCAGGCGGACCCACTCCTCACGGGTGAGCCGGTCGCGCCATCTGACGGCGGTGGCACCTGCGGCGGGGCTGGACATCGTGTCGTCCTTTCGGGGGAGCGTGCGGAGCTGGGCCATCTTTCCCTCGGGGGGGAAGTACTTGCAAGTCATACGCAAGTACTGGTGGGGGGCGGTCGAAGGCCCGACGGCGCGCGAGGGGCGCGTTCCGGAAGAGCCCGAATCCTCCCAAAGATCGTCATGCACCGTACAAAATCTCGTAACCTCCGGAGGCTTTCACCGCCTCCTCCCTCGCGCGGATACTCACGTTCTACGCGCGAATACTCGGGCGCCGAAACCTCAACTCCCCACGGAGGCAAGGCATATGATCCGCATCAGAACGGCTGCCGCACTGACCGCCGCGGCCCTCCTCACGGCCGGCGTGACCGCTCTGACCCCCACCGCCTCGGCCTCCCCCGCCGTCGCGACCGGCGCCGCCGCCGTCCCCGCCTCGGCGAGCGCCACCCCGCACCGGGTGCTGTTCGACAACAGCAAGGCCGAGACCGCCGGCAACGCCGACTGGATCATCTCCACCAGCCAGCCCGACCCGCTGGCCCAGAACGCCAACCCCAGCACCGAGAAGAGCTGGACGGGCGCGCTCTCCGCCTGGGGCGTCGCCCTGCAGAGGACCGGCCAGTACAGCCTCAAGACCCTCCCGGCCGGCTCCACCATCAGCTACGGCACCGGGTCCGCGCTCGACCTCGCCAACTTCGACACCTTCGTGGTCCCCGAGCCGAACATCCGCTTCAGCACCGCCGAGAAGGCCGCCCTGATCCGCTTCGTGCAGAACGGCGGCGGGCTCTTCCTGATCTCCGACCACACCCAGAGTGACCGCAACAACGACGGCTGGGACTCCCCCGCGATCATCAACGACCTGCTCACCAACAACGGGGTGAACAACAACGATCCCTTCGGCTTCGGCGTCGACGTCAAGAACATCTCCACCGACAACCCGCGCGCCGTCAACGACGCCGCCGACCCCGTCCTGCACGGCCCCTTCGGCACCGTCACCGGCTCGATCCTGCGCTCCGGCACCACCTTCACCCTGAAGCCCGCCGACAACCCCTCCGTCAAGGGCCTGCTCTACCGGACCGGCTACAGCGGCACCACCGGCGCCTTCTTCGTCACCAGCGGCTACGGCAGCGGCCGGGTCGCGATCTGGGGCGACAGCTCCCCGGCCGACGACGGCACCGGGCAGTCCGGCAACACCCTCTACGACGGCTGGAACGACCCGGCGGGCACCAACGCCGCCCTCGCCCTCAACGCCACCGCCTGGCTCAGCAAGGCCTGACCCCGGGGTCTCCCGGCGCTCACCAGGACATGGACGGCATCCTCCCCTAGGGTCGGACTGCTGACGCCTGCGGCGCGGGCGGGCCCCCGGGCCCGCCCCGCACCGTGGCCCGCCGAGCGGGAACCCCCGCCCCCGGGGCCCGCCGATCCGGGACTCGATGGGAGCGGCCATGCCCTCGCACTCCTACCGCACCGTCCGCGAGGACGCGCGCGTCCCGCTGGCCGACGGCACCGAGCTGTACGCCCGGCTCTGGCGCCCGGTGACCGACGACCCCGTCCCCGTGCTGCTGGAGTACTCCACCGGACGCCTCACCGACCGGACGGCCTCCGACGACGCCCGCCGCCACCCCTGGTACGCGGGCCACGGCTACGCCGCGGTCCGGGTCGACGCCCGCGGCCACGGCAACTCCGGCGGCCGGCCCAACGGCGGGAGCGGCGACGAGAACGGCGGGAACCGCGACGGGGAACTCGCCGACGGCGCCGACCTCCTGCGCCGGTTCGCCGCCGAACCCTGGTGCAGCGGCCGGATCGGGCTGCTCGGCACCGGCCCGGCCGGCGCCACCGCCCTGCGGCTCGCCGCCCACGCCCCGGACGCCGTGCAGGCCGTGGTCACCGCCTGCCCCGACGGCGGGCACCGCCTCGGCGGCGCCGCCCTCGCCACCGACCTGCACACCCGCGCCACCGCCCGGCTCGCCGACGCCGCCCTCCCGCCGGACCCGCTGTACGTCGCCGACGACTGGCGGGCGCTGTGGCGGGAGCGGCTCGACGCCCTGGAGCCCGACTTCCCCGCCCGGTTCGCCCCCGGGTGGGGCGGCCTGCCGGACACCGCCGCCGTCCCCACCCTCGCCGTCGCGGGCTGGGGCGACCCGTCCTGCGCGGCGGTCCTGCGCCTGCTCGCGGACGGCACCGCCGCCGTCCCGGTCCGCGCCGTCCTCGGCCCCTGGCCGCACGGACTGCCGGACGACGTCCTGACCGAGACGCTGCGCTGGTGGGACCACTGGCTCAAGGACACCGACACCGACACCGGCGCCCTGCGGACCCCGGCCCTGCGCAGCTGGATCAGCGGCCGCTGGACCGCCGACGACCCCTGGCCCTCGCCCGACGTCCGAGCCGTCCGCTACGGCCTCGACGGCCCGCTGCGCACCGCCGGCACCGCATCCGACGACCGCCACGTCCACGTCCGGTCCCCGCAGCACACCGGCCTCGACGCCGGCGCGTACGTCCCGCTCGACCGCCCCGCCGACCGGCCGCCGGACCAGCGGGAGGAGGACGGACGCTCGGTCTGCTTCGACTCCCAGCCCCTGCCCGAACCGCTGGAGCTCCTCGGCACCCCGTCCCTGCGCCTGCGGCTGCGGCCCCCGGCCGACGCCGGCCGCGACGCCGGCCCGATCGTGGCCCGGCTCTGCGACGTCGCCCCCGACGGCACGTCCACCCTGCTCACCCGGGGCGCCCTGCTCACCTCCGCCGGGGCGCCGGACGTCACCGTCGACCTCGCCGCCGCCGGCCACACCGTCCCGTCCGGCCACCGCCTCCGGCTCGCCCTCTCCTGCACCTACTGGCCCTGGCTCTGGCCCGACCCCGAGCCCGCCGGCTTCGGCGTCGACCCCTCCCGCAGCACCCTGACGCTGCCCGTCCGCCACCTCGCCGCCGACGCCGGCGCCGCCCCCGTCGTCCTGGCCTCCCCCACCCTCCCGCTCCCGCCGCCGGTCCACCTGACCGAGCCGCTCACCGCCCGCCCCGAGCGCCTCACCGTCCACGACATCGCCCGCCACGAGTGGCGCACCGAGCTCTCCCCCGCCTCCGACGGCAGCCGTACCCACCCCGACGGTCTGGTCCGCGACGAGCACACCGTCACCGCCTACCGGATCCTCACCGCCGCCCCCACCAGCGCCCAGGCCCGCAGCGACCGCACCGTCCGGCTGGAGCGCCCCGCCATCGGCTGGGACGTCACCGTCCAGACCCGGACCGAGCTCCGCTGCACCCCCACCCACTTCCTCGCGCACACCCACCTGACCGCCCTCGAAGCCGGCGGTGTGGTCTTCACCCGCGACTGGCAGCAGCGGATCCCCCGCGACACGGTGTGATCCGGGTGGTCCGGCCCCACCGGACCAGACATCCGAGCGCCCGCGGGCCGGGCAGGGCCGGGCCCCGGCCGCGCCGACCCCGGGGGGGGGGGGGGGGGCCCGGGGGAAAGGCACCCCGAACGGGGCCGGTGACTGAGCCGTGAA
>NZ_JBHYYB010000064.1:4733-51097 GCF_042752535.1 Kitasatospora sp. NPDC059327
GTGTTGTTGTGGGGGGGGTACCTCCCACACTGAACAATTATTCTGGGCCGGCGGGGGCTTGGCGGGGGCGGCCCGCGCGGCGCGGCCCCGGGCGGGGGGCCGCGGGGCCCGGGGCTCAGGACCGCCAGACCGGGTCGGTGACGATCGCCTTGAGCTGGTCGAGGCTCAGCGCGGGCGTACCGGGCCGGGCGGTGTAGCCGTTCTCGCCGTTCTGCTCGGAGATCGACACCTGTCGGCCGTCCGGGAAGTACGCCGCGGCCACCCAGTGCAGGACCGGGTCGACGGCGGTCTTGCCGTTCCCGAACCGGTTGACCACCACCAGCGTCCCGTCGGCCAGCAGCTCGTGGACCTCCAGCGGCGTCGGGACGCCCTCCTCCACGTACTTCCGGTCCTCCAGCCCGCGCGCGCTCGGCGGCTGCGCGAACACCGACAGCAGGCTGGTGCGCTCCTCGAAGGTCACCAGCAGGTTGCCGCCCTGACCGCCCGGCACCACGGTGTGCGTGGCGCCGGGCGGGAGCAGCGGGGCCACCCGGGCGGTCAACTCGGCCGCCGACGGCCCCTGCTCGCCGGTCGGCGAGGCGGCGGGGCTCGGCGGCCGGGGCGGGTTGGCCCGCGCCGGCAGCGCGTCCAGGACCCGGTCCCAGGCCGGCGCCGTCACCAGCGCGCGCAGCTGCTCGGCGTCCAACGGCGGGTTCTCCCGGGTGGACGCGGACGGCTGGCCGTTGTGCTCGATGATCTGCACCCGGCGACCGTCCGCCGCCGCCCAGGTGGCCCGCCACTCCCGGTGGCCCGCACGGGTCTGGTCCCGGAGCTTGTCGATCACCACCGCGGACCCGTCGGGACCCTCGGTGCGCTCGCAGGAGTCCTGCGGCATGCTGAACGGGTCCATGCAGACGGCACCGGCGGCCGGCGTCAGCTCGGTGCGGTCGACGGTGTAGGAGATGTAGCTCTCCCCCTGGCCGTCGTCGAAGGCGAGCGTGCCGTCGGTGCGGTACCGGTCGCCGTTGCCGCCGGGAATGCCGGGCGTTCCCGCGTACATCACCTTGACCGAGCCGGCCGGCAGCAGGCCGGTCACCAACCGCGTGACCTCGTCGGAGGTCATGTGCGCGGCGGGCGCCGCCGGCCCGGCCGTACCGGACCGCCCGTCGGTCAGCACGAACCCCCCGGTGGCCAGCACCAGCACCGCCAGCCCGCCGGCCGGCACGGCCCGGTGCCGGTTGCGCCGGCGCCGCCCACGTCGCTCGGCTCCGGCGGCGAGGGCGTACAGCGCCGGCTCCGGCGCCAGGGCGGCCGCGCCGCGCAGGGCACGGGCGAAGTCGTCCCCGAACGCGTCCGTACGGCCGCCCTCGAACTCGTCGTCAACTGGCATGGCGAAGAACCGCCTTCGTGGTGGTGGGGCCCGGTGCGCCCGGCCCCGGCCGGACGGCGACGAAGTCGTCGCCGAGTGTGTCGCGCAGCCTGGCCAGCGCCCGGCTGCTCCGGGAGCGCACGGCCGTACCGCTCAGCCGCAGCGCGGCCGCCGTCTCCTCGACGCTCTGGTCCTCCCAGAACCTCAGCACCAGCACGGCCCGGTCCTGGACCGACAGCTCCCCCAGCGCCCGCAGCAGCGTCAGCCGCAGCGCCGGGTCCGGGTCGTCGACGGCGATCTCGGGGACGGCGTCCACCACCCGCTCGGAGCTGCTGCGCCGGCGCCGGTGCGAGAGGAAGGTGTTGACCAGCACGGTCTGGGCGTAGCCGCTCGGATTGTCCAGCCGGGCTATCCGGCGCCACTTCACGAAGATCCGGCCGAGCGCCTCCTGGACGAGGTCCTCCGCCAGGTGCGCGTCGCCGCCGGTGAGCAGGAAGGCGGTGCGCAGCAGGTGCCGCCCCCGGGACACCACGAAGTCCGGGAACTCGGGTGGCGCCGCCTTGGCCGGGGTGTCCGCGCTCGGTGTTTGGTCCATGCCCTTCTAACGCCGTCGACCCCTCGTCATGTGGCAGCCGCCGGGCGACGATCTTCGCGGGCCACCCGGTACGTGCCTGGGCCGGCCGCTCCACCGGGCGGCCGCGGCGCGAGGATGTACGGCGCCGGGCGGCGCGGTTGCCACGTACACGATCGGCGCGGTCGGAACCGGCTGGATCGTCGACGGAGCAACGGAATCCACCCGTCGGAAAGCCCGCCGCACGACCGGGGGAAATCGTCCGGAATCCGGCCGGAACAGATCGATCGCGCAGGTAGTACCACTCGGCCACGGTGGCCGGAATTCTTCCTTTCCGGCCGCTGACGGGCCGTGGTACGAATGATCGACACGTTCACGTCACAGAGGTCGCTCCGCCGTCGGGCCCGGGGAATCGGGGCCGGTGGCCGTCCTCTCCTCACCGCCACCGCCGGGGGGCCGGGCCGGTACCGCACGTTCCTGTCCCGCTTTCGCGCGTCACGCGGTCGCACCACCAACGGGGGGATGAATCACCATGGGGGAATTCTCCGGATCGGGCCCAACGGGCGTGTCGGCGGTCCCGCTGCCGACACCGCGTCCGCCGGCCGCCCGCGCCGACAGACGGTCCGGGCCGTTCGAGGCGAACGCACGGCGGAACCGACTCACTGCCGTGTCAACCGCTACCCGACCGTCAAAGGCAGGCACCATCATGTCTCTTTCACGTCCGCGCGCCGCATGGCTGACCGCGCTGTTCACCGTCACCGCCACCGGCGGACTGCTGTCCGCGCCCACCCAGGCCGGCGCCGTCGTCGGCGACGCCGCGCCGAACGGGTCCTACGCGTTCACCGCCAAGATCGACATCGGCAACGGCCAGCGCGCCTGTACCGGCGCGCTGGTCGACCGGTTCTGGGTGCTCACCGCCGCCAGTTGTTTCGCCGCCGACCCGGCCCAGCCGTCCACCGTCCCCGCCGGCAGGCCGGCGCTGGCGACCACCGTCACCGTCGGCCGCACCGACCTCACCACGACCGCGGGCCAGGTCCGCGACGTGGTCGAGCTCGTCCCCCGGCCCGACCGCGACCTCGTCCTCGCCCGTCTGGTCAACCCGGTCACCGACATCGCCCCGCTGACCGTCTCCACCACCGCGCCCGCCCTCGGCGAGGAGCTCCAGGTGCCCGGCTACGGCCGCACCGCCACGGACTGGCTGCCCGACCAGCTGCACAGCGCCGCCTTCACCGTCGGCGCCGTCACGCCGACCGGCCTCGACCTCACCCCCAAGGCCGGCACCCCGGCCGCCCTCTGCAAGGGCGACACCGGCAGCCCGGCGGTCCGCACGGTCAACGGCAAGGCGGAGCTGGCCGGTGTCACCAGCCTCTCCTGGCAGAACGGCTGCTTCGGCAGCGCCGAGACCGCGCACAGCGGCGCCGTCGACGTCCGCGTCGACGACCTCGGCGGCTGGATCCAACAGGTCCGCGCGACCGACTGGAAGACCCCGCTGGTCAACACCAACAGCGGCAAGTGCCTGGAGATCGAGAACTCCCAGCTGGTCAACGGCGCCCGCGCCCAGCAGTGGACCTGCTACGACATGCCCACCTCGCGCTGGATCTTCCACTGGGCCGGCGACGGCTGGGAGGTCGTCAACTCCAACAGCGGCAAGGCCCTGGAGATCGCGGACTCGCTGAAGACCGACGGCGCCCCCGCCCAGCAGTGGAGCTACGCCGGCATCGCCACCCAGAAGTGGGACCTGGTCAAGGGCACCAACGGCTACGCCCTGAAGAACCGCAACAGCGGCAAGGCGCTGGAGATCGACAACTCGCTGAAGACGGACGGCGCCCTGGCCCAGCAGTGGACGTACTACGGCATCCCGACCCAGCAGTGGGCCTTCTCCTACTGATGCCGCCCCGGGCCGGGTGACGCCCCCGACCGACGGGCCGCCCGGTTCCGACCGGGCGGCCCCGGCTACGGCCAGCCCGTCGGCCGGGCGGTCTGGCCGGCCCTGGCCGCGACGATCGCGTCACAGGCCCGCCGGACCTCCGCCGCCGCCCAGTCGGACGGCAGCGGCCCACGCGCCCTGAGCGCGGCGGCCTGGCGCTGGAGCTCGCGGAGCGCGCCGCCCTGGGCACTGGAGAGACCCATCTCCTGGTAGTCGCCGAGATCCGTGCCGCCGTCGAGGTAGGTCCGCAGCCAGGGCAGCACGCTCAGGACGCAGTCCGTCACGGGGTCGGCCGAGGACGGCACCGTCACGACGGCCGGCGTCCGGACGCCGGCCGCTCCGCCGCACCCCGACACCGCCGCCACCACCACGACCAGACCGGCCACGAGCCTCATCCGCATGCCCGCAGTGTGGGCCCGGGCGGCCCTCCGCACCAGAGTCCGGACCGGCTCGGGCCCACCGCCGTAGACTCCCCCGATGAGCGACAACTCCCTGACCGCCGCCGACCCGGAGGCGGCCGCGTGAGGCTTCCGCCGCTGGTCCACGACGCGCGGCCGGACCTGACCGCGCTGTGGCGAAGCCGATGGCCCGCCGCCCCGCCGATCGGCCACCAGGTCAGCGACCCGTATTCGGAGGTGTGGGTGCGCTTCCACAGCCTCCCGGAGTCGAAGCGCTACCCCGACGACGAGGACGAGTACGCCATCGTCCTGGACCGGTACAACACGGTGCTGGACGAGCTGTTCACGGGGCAGGACATCCACCTGGTCACGTCCGCCTGGACGACCGGAGCGGACCTGCCACGGCGCCGACCGCGCGCGGACCACTGGCAGACGCTGCTGGTGACGGACGACCCCGACCCGAGGTTCCGCACCCACCAGCACCTCTTCGTCACCCGACGCACCTGGCAACGCGGCTGCCTGGACCGGCTGTTGCGCGCGGTCGCGGACGACGCGGCGGCCGATGTGCTGATCACGGACACCCGGTTGCAACGCGTCCACCACCCCTACGACGGCGGCGCCGACGTCCTGCTCACCGGCCCCGAGGAACGCGACCGGCTCCGCGACCGGCACGCCGACTGGCTCTCCCGGCACCCGAACGGACTCTGAGAGGCGCACGGGCGATGCCGGGACAGGTCTTCGTCGGGGAACGAACGTCATTGCGGACGTCGGGGATTGTCCGACGATCACGGCGTGCCCCGCCCGGGCGCACCCGGGCGGGGCGGTAACCGCCGTCCTCAGTGCGGGATGCCTTCGATGATCCTTCGGGCATCCTGCCGGAGGAGTTCGGCGCACGCGCGGGCGCCCAGAACGGCCGGGTCTGCCTGGTGCTCGTCCCAGACCATGACGTTGGCGAACTTGCTCCCCTCACGGTCGAAAACCATGCCGCGAAGGCTGAGCTGCCCGTCCCCCTCCGTGGTGCAGTACCCGGCGATCGGCGAGTTGCAGTGGCCACGGAGTCCGTGGAGCATGACGCGCTCGGCCGTCACCTCCCGCTGCGTCCGCGGGTGGTTGATCCTCTCCAACAGGGCGCCGACGGCGTGGTCGCCCTGGCGGCATTCCAGACCGAGAACCCCCGCCCCGACCGCTGGAAGCATCTCGTCCGTGCCGAGAACGTATCCCGGCCGCTCGATCCCCAGGCGGGCGAGACCGGCCACCGCGAGGATCATGCCGTCCGCCCGTACGTCGATCTTCTTCCTCCCGTCCAGCTTCTCCAGCCGGCTGCCGACGGCGCCGCGCACCCGCACCACCTTCACGTCGGGACGGGCCCTGAGAATCTGTGCCTTGCGACGGACCGCCGACGACAGGATGACGGCGCCGGGCGGCAGGTCGGCGAGCGACGTGTGCTCGGAGCCCTCGGGGAAGAGCAGGACGTCCCGGACGTCCGGCCGCTCCATGTAGGCCGCGAAGACCAGCCCGGCCGGGAGCGGTACATCCCCCGGCACGTCCTTGACGCAGTGCACCGCCATGTCCACTTCGCCGCGCTGGAGCATGGTGTCGATCTGCCGCGTGTACAGCCCCTTGCCGCCGAGCTGGGCGAGGTCGCCCTGCCACAGGTCCGCTTCGGTGGTGACCGGCAGCACCTCGGTCCGAAGGTCCGGCTCGTGCTCCCGCAGAGCGGCGATCACCATCTCGGTCTGGGCGAGGGCGAGCGGGGAACTGCGAGTCCCGATCCGGAGAAGGCGCTTCGGGAAGTCCGGGTGGTCGGCGGTCATGTCAGACCGTCCTTTCGTGTCGTGTCTCTCGATAGGTAACGGTTCCGGGGAGCTGAAGGGGTGCCCGAATCCGGGCGGAGAGCGCCGGGTGCACCAGTGCCGCCGCTTCGTCGCGGGCGGCCCGACGGCATCGAGGGCACGAGCCGCCCGGCGCTGAGGCCCGGGCGGCTCCGACCGTGTGGTCAGACAGGAGTGCCGCAGGTCCGGCGGCACTCCTGTTCGGCGTTCGGGCCGATGGGCGGCTCGTGGCGCTCCGAGCAGTGGGGCATCCGCAGGGTGGCGATCGCTCCGAGCGCGACGGTGGCGAGTGCGAGAAGCACGAGGAGCAACAGGGCGAGGCCGATCAGGGCACGGGCGGCACCGGGGTGGTTCAGGAGTCCCACGACCGGGCCACCTTCTCGTGTCCGTCGGGCCGCTCGTGGTCGAGGAGAAGGTTCAGCAGGTTGAGGACGGTGGAGAGCGGGGCGTTGCCGAAGCGGACGAGGACACGGCCGTCCACGACGCTGTCGGTGGTGGCCGAGGGCCAGACGATGCCGAACTCACGGCCACGCCGGTGGAGTTCGGCGAGCAGAGCGATCACATCGGTCTCGGTGTACGTCCGCATCCGGGGGTCGTCCGGCGCGATGGGCTCGCGGTGGCCGCTCACGCGGCGGAGTCCAGCTCGAACCAGACCGATTTGCCCGACTTCCGGGGGTCGGTACCGAAGCGATGGGTCAGCGAGCGGACGAGGTGGAGCCCCCGACCGGACAGCTCGTAGGGGCCGGCGGAACCGCGCTGCTCGGGGAGGTCCGGACTGCCGTCGCTGACGGAGACCCGGAGGATGCCGCCGAGCAGGACGACGACGACCAGGGGAGCCGGGCTGCCCGCGTGCTTCCAGGCGTTGACGTACAGCTCGTGGAGGGCGAGTTCGGCATCGCCGATGATGTCGCCCGGCCACCCGGCGCGCGTCATCGCCGAACGCAACTCCTCGCGCGCGGCCGACCAGTCAGGGGGGAGTCCAAGGGGGAACACGAAGAGACCTCCGTGGGGGTGATGTGGGAGCCTCTCGGGCGCAATCGCTCAATCAGACATGGAAGCTGAGCGATGACATGACAGAGAAGCACAGGCCTACAAAGACCACTGTTCACACAGCGCTCTCGGGCCGTCACTCTCAGCATGACGCCAGATGACATCGATCTGCAACCTGATCTCGCGAGTCTGCAAAATTGCATATCGAACCTGAATTCGGCTTCAGTCGAGGCCACTTATCGGTAGCGCACGTGACTCCAGCACCGGCAGACTGGTCCACCAACAGGTAGGAGGGGCACACTGCATGGCGGTATCAACGGTTCGGCGCCGCCGGCTCGGCGAGGAGCTGCGGAAGCTACGCGAGCAAAAGAAGATCACTGCCGAAGCCGCTGCCGACGCCACGGGCATGAGCCAGCCCAAGCTCAACAGGATCGAGAACGCTCGAACCGCAGCCAAGATCGAGGATGTCCACAAGCTCCTCGACTTCTACGGATGCGACGACGACGAGTTCCGTGCGGGTCTGATCGCCATCACCAAGGACGGCAGCAAGCGCGGCTGGTGGCTCAGCTATCGCGACGCGATCAACGCGTCGTCGATCGATCTGATCGTGCTCGAAACAGACGCTTCGACGTTCAAGACCTACGAACCGGCTTTCGTCCCCGGCCTGTTCCAGACCGCCGAGTACGCCCGGATAGTCATCGACCGGCTTCGAACAGCCCCGGGCGGCACGGTCGACGACCTCGTCCAGGTTCGTATGGCGCGCCAGTCGATCCTCACCCGGCCGAACCCGGTGGAGGTGTGGGCCGTCATCCACGAGGCGGCGCTCCAGAGCAACGCGAACCGGCCCGACATCATGGGGCCGCAGTTGGACAAGCTGCTCACACTCAGCCGGTTGGCGAACGTCAACATCCAGGTGATGCCGACCGGGGCAGCCATCCACCCCGGGATGAGCGGAGCGTTCGCGCTCATGGGCTTTCCGCTGCGCAGAGACCTGGATGTGGTGTTCGTCGAAGGCCTGCTGAACGGCTTCTGGGTCGAGGATCCGACCGACGTGGAGTTGTACCGGGCGAAGTTCCAGGAGATCACGGCCGAGGCCCTGTCCGTTGACGCATCCCTCAGCTTCATCACCGCACAGAGAGAACGGATCACGTGAGCCACTACCCCGATGCCTCCGACACCGGTTTCGCCTTCCGGAAGTCCAGTCACAGCGGCGGGAACGAGAACTGTGTCGAGTTCGCCCTGTCCCTTCCTCACGAGGTCGCGGTACGTGACAGCAAGAACCCCTCCGGCCCGGCCATCGCCTTCAGTACGGCGGCCCACGCGGCCTTCATCACCGCCGTCACCGCCGGTGAGTTCGACTTCGGCCTGCTCTGACCGAAACAGTCCGGCCGCCCGGAGGGTCTCCGGGCGGCCGGCGGCTTCCTGTTACCGCGTCAGCTGGTCTGCACCGCCGTGTCGTCGATCACGAAGCTCGTCTGCAGCGAGGCGTCCTCGGTGCCCGCGAACTTCAGGGTGACCGACTGGCCCGCGTAGGACGACAGGTCGAAGGTCCGCAGCTGGTACCCGGCCGCCGCGTCCACGTTGGAGTAGGTCTTCAGCGTGGTGCCGTTGGCCGTCAGGGTCAGCTTGTCGTACACCGTGGAGCCGGACTCCGCCGTGTCCACGTGCAGGTAGAAGCTCAGCGTCGCCCTGCAGCCGGCCGGGACGGTGACCGTCTGCGCGAGGTTGTCCGAGTGGGCGGAGCCGTAGCCGTTCAGCCACGCCTTCCACGAACCGCCGTGCGCGGCCTGCGAGGCGCTGTTGTCGACGACCCCGCTGGACGACGTCCACGGCGCGGCGGTGCCGGTCTCGAAGCCGGCGTTGCCGAGCAGCTGCGCCGGGACGCAGGTGCCGCCACCGCCGCCGGTGACCGTCCAGGTGAAGCTCGCGGTGCCGGTCCTGTTGGCCGCGTCCTTCGCCGTCACGGTGACGTTGTAGGTGCCCGCGGTGGTCGCGGTGCCGGTGACGGCGCCGCCGGAGCCGATGGACAGCCCGGTGGGCAGGCCGGTGGCCGAGAAGGTCAGCGGGGCGGTGCCGCCGGAGGCGGAGATCTGCAGGTTCACCGAGCCGTTCAGCGCGGTGGTCTGGTTGCCCGGGTTGGTGACCGAGACGCTGCTGCCGGCCGGCTTGGTGAGCAGGCAGCCGCTGACGTTGAGGTCGATCGCCCGGCCGGTGCCGAGGCAGGTGGTGAACCAGTACGTCTCCTCGCCGTAGCTCTGGCCCTTGGTGGCCTTGGTGGTGCCGTCGGCCGCCACCTCGCACGGGTTGTTGAGGGTGCACATCGCGCCGTCGTCGTTGCCGGTGTTGTTGATGCCGACGATCTTCTTCGAGGCGGCGTCGACGATCGGCGAACCGGAGGTGCCGTGCGTGGTGTTGCAGCCGGCGCTGTAGCGCAGCGAGTCGTGCCAGGTCCACTCGTCCTCGCGCAGGGTGTCGACGAACCCGTTGATCGAGCAGTTCCACACCTGCTTCCAGTACGACGAGGGTATGAACATCGACGAGCCGTCGACCGGGTGCGTGTCACTGATCGTCAGCGCCGTCGCGCTGTACTTCGAGGTGATGGACGCGAAGGTGTCGGTCAGCTGGTACAGGGCGACGTCGGTGCCGGTCATGGTCGCGTAGAGGACCTTGTCCGCCTGGACGGTGCCGAGCGAGCTCCCGGACGCGTTGAGCAGGGTGCCGCTGCGGCTGACGCTCTGGTTCTGGATGACCTGCCCGGCCGAGGGCATGGTCGGCAGGCAGTGGCCGTTGGTGAGCATCAGGGCCCGGTCGCTGTCGACCGAGGTGGGGTAACGCACCAGCGAGGCGGAGCAGTTGCTCAGCGCGATGGTGGAGGTCAGGTCGCCGGCCTGGACCGCCTGGGCGGGTGAGGCGGCGAGGGTCAGCCCACCCGCGACGAACGCGCTCGCGCCGACGACGGCGGCAAGTCTCTTGAACATGCTTCTCCTTGTGGGGGATTGCGGGGCGTACGACCGGTCGCGGACGCCCGCGCCGCACGAAAGTGCCATGACCACTTCAACAAGGTCAACCATGCCGACAGAACTCGCGCCGTCGATTCCGCGCCCGCTCCCCCGCCCCCTCGGCGCGGCCGCGCCGGCTTCGGCCCATCACCCGAGGTCGCGGCCGTGCACCGGCCCCCGGCACCCCGCCCCGCGGCCGGCGGGAGACCTGCGCCACACACACGCGCTCCGACCGTGCGGGCGGCCACGACGGGACGAGCACCGAGCAGCACGGCATCTGACGCTCCACCGGGCCAGACCGACGGTGCGTCACTTTGTCAGGCCAGCAACTCTTGACTGCCATGTACTTTGCACTGCAAAGTGAATGCGGCGCCGGGGGCGCCCGCCGCGTCCGCACCGAACGGACCCGACGCGACAAGCAGGGGGAAGCCCATGGGTACGTCCACCACGCACACCACCGCACCCGGGAGCCCGGCGGGCCCAGCCGGGCTGCTGGCCGCCACCGAGGGTCTGCGCACCCGGACCCGGACCCGCCTGGGGGGCTCCGGGGTACCGCTGCTGAGCTTCGGTCTGCTCGCGCTGGCCGCCGTGCCGTTCGCCCGGGAGGCCTTCAACTTCGGTGCCCACGGACGCAGCGTCGCCTCCTACCCGGTCTTCGCCTACGCCGAGTTGACCGGCCTCTGCGTCACCCACGCACCGGACGCGCCGTGCCTGGAGGGCGAGTTCGACGGGTCCGTCCTGCGCTTCACGGCCTGGGGGGTGTGGTTCGCGCTGCTCCCGCTGGCCTGGCTCGCCCTGGCCGCCTGGTACCGGCGGCGCGGCGAGGAGCGGGGGATCGTGCCCCGCCGCGCCGCCTGGCTCGGCGCCGGCCTCGGCGCGGCCGTCCTGGTGACCGCCGTCCTGCTCGCCCTGTTCCTCGCCCGGAGGCACGCCGTCGCGCTCGACGTCCTGGCGAACGCCTACGCCTCGCCCTGGTACGTGGTCGGCATCGGGCTGCTGGTGCTCGGCCTGGTCGAACGCAGCTGGACCGTCGTGGGCGCCGCGCTCTCCCACATCGCGCTGCTCACCGCCTACCTCGGGGCTTCCTGGGGCAGCGGCTGGATCCCGTGGGCGGAGTCGGACGGCGCCGGCTGGGCCGACGGCCCGCAGCTGAAGGCGTTCCTGCTCGCGGCGATCCTGCTGGGGGCCGGGCTGGCGCAGTGGACGACCGAGCGCCGACGGGTCGCCGCGGGCCCGGCCGCGTCCAGTACGGTCGCCTGATGAGCACGGCAGAGGCACCCGAGGGACCGGACGGCGGCGCAGCGGACGGGAGCGACGGACCGCACCCCACGCAGGACCTGGACGACACCGTCCACCAGCGGGTGCGGCTCGGGGTGCTGACCGTCGCCCGGGAGGCCGACCGCGTCGAGTTCGGCTTCCTGAAGAGCCAGCTCGGGGTCACCGACGGCAATCTGTCCCGCCATCTGAAGGTCCTGGAGGAGTCCGGCCTGGTCGCGGTCGCCAAGGGCTACGCGGGCCGCCGCCCGCGGACCTGGATCAGCCTGACGGCGCAGGGCGCCCAGGCGCTGGACCGCGAACTGCGGGCCCTGCGCGAGCTCGTCCGGCGGCTGGACGCGGCCGCACCACCGGAGCCGGCGGCGTCGACGGAGCCGCACGGAGCCGTCGGCGGCGCGACGGTCTGACCGCACGGCACGGCGCCGCCGGTCGCGTCGACCGGCGGCGCCGTCTCGGACCCACCCCCGCTACGGCTGCGGGAAGGCCTCTTCGTCCACGTCCGTGGTCTTGGCGTTGCCGCCGACCGCCGGCTGGAGGGTGATCGACCACGAGGTGTAGGTGCGGCCGGTCTCGAAGGCCATCGAGTCGTCGAACTTGCTGAAGTCGCAGCTCTGGGTGAACGCCTTCAGCGTCGGGTCCCAGTCGACGCCGCCCGAGAAGAAGACGTCGTAGGTGCCGTCCTCGACGCCCTCGATGGACGCCTTCTTCCCCTTGCCGACGTACACCGAGTGGATCGACTTGCCGTTCTGGGCGAGCGAGACCACCGCGTCGGCGCTGCCGCCGTTGTCGACGTTCAGGACGCCCTCGCCCTTGAGGCGGCCCGAGCGGACCATGGTGCCGCTGTCCAGGGTGCGGGTCTGGAGCGGCGGAGTCTGGGGGACGGCGAAGGTGGTGGGGTAGCCGGCGGCGGTCATCTGGGCGAGGGCGGCGGGAATCGCCTTGAGGCCCTCGGAGAGGCCCACCTCGGCGAGGGCCGAGGTGGTGGCGCAGACGTTCTTCGCCCGGATGTCGCTGCGGATCTTGGTCAGGTCGGTGGAGAGCTGGCCGAGGGCCGTCACCAGCTGGCGCCGCGCGGTCGTGACGGTGGCCGGCTCGCCGGCGAGGCCGAGACCGCTGCCCGCCGAGGACGCGGCGGTGGCCGCCTCCTGGAGCACGGTGGCGAAGGCGTCCAGGCTGGCGGAGGCGTTGAGCTTGGCGAGCGCGGCGTTGACCGGGTCGACGTAGCTCACCAGGACCGGGCCGTACGGCGGCTTGGTGGGCGTCGGGGTCGGCGTCGGCGTGGGGGTCGGTGTGCGGGTCGGTGTGCGGGTCGGGCTCGGGCTGGCGCTCGCGGACGGCGGCGGACTCGTGCCCGGCCCCAGGCCGAAGGCGTCCGCTCCGCCCGCTCCTCCACTGGAGCACGCCGCCAGCAGCAGCGTCGCGCCGGCCGCCAGGCCGACCTTGACGAAGGACTTCATGCCGCTCCCCCGGTGATCTCCCGTGCACGCTCCGTGCACTCCCCGCGGACATGATCCCGAGCCCGACGAGCGCGGTCAACAGGGCGCACAAGAGGCGTATCGAGGCGCAGGAGGGGCGCGGAAGGGGGCGCACGAGGCGCCCCGTACGGTCAACTACGATCGGGCACGTGCTCAGGCTTACGGGACTCCCCCTCCAGATCATCGCCTCCGTCCTCGCGATCGGCGTCTTCGCCGCCACGATGTGGCTCTGGCCGAGATTCGGCGGGCGCAGCTGGAAGGCCTGGCTCGGCCGGGTCGGCGCCTTCCTCGCCACCCAGGTCTCGGTCCTGGTCGCGATGGGTCTGATCGCCAACGGGTACTTCGGCTTCTACAGCTCCTGGACCGACCTCCTGGGCACCAACGGCGGACCGGGCACGGTGGTCGACCACCAGCCGAACGCCTCCGTAGCCATCACCGGCGAGCAGAAGTTCTACGCCCAGCAGGGTTCCAACCCCGAGCGGGTCGGCCTGATCCACGACGTCTCGGTCAAAGGAGCCGGCAGCGGACTGAGCACCGACGGGTTCGTCTACCTGCCGCCGCAGTACTTCCAGCCGGAGTTCGCGCAGCGGAAGTTCCCGATGGCCCTGGTGCTGGCCGGCTACCCCGGCACCCCGGAGAAGCTCATCTCGCTGATGCAGTACCCGGCCTCCGCCCTGGAGGCGATCGACCAGAAGAAGCTCCCGCCGACCATCCTGGTGATGATGCGACCGACCCTGGTCAACAACCGGGACACCGAGTGCGTGGACGTCCCGAACGGCCCGCAGGTCGAGACCTTCTTCACCAGCGACCTGCCCAAGGCGCTCGGCACCACCTACCGGATCGGCACCGACCCGACCAACCGGGCCGTGATCGGCAACTCCACCGGCGGCTACTGCGCGCTGAAGTTCGCGCTGCGCAAGCCCGACGCGTACCGGGCCGCCGTCTCCCTCTCCGGCTACTACACCGCGCCGATCGACGAGACCACCGGTGACCTGTTCGGCGGCAACAGCCAGTTGAAGCAGGAGAACGACCTGCTGTGGCGGCTGCAGAACCAGCCGGCCGCACCCGTCTCGCTGCTCCTGGCCACCGCCCACGACGAGAACAACTACGCCGCCACCCAGGACATGGTGAAGGCCTTCAAGGCGCCGACCAAGCTCTCCACCATCACCCTGGACACCGGCGGGCACAACTTCCACACCTGGACGCGGGAGATCCCGCCGGCGCTGGAGTGGCTGGGCAAGCATCTGACGATGCCCCAGGCCGCCTAGCGTCCCGCCGCACCCGCACCCGGCGCGACCCCCCAGAAGGCGCCGGGGACGGGCCGGGGACGGGCCGTCCGGGTGATTCCACCCGTCTCCAGCAGGATTAGAGGCGGCTCACAGCCCGGTCTCACGGTCCTCTCAGCCGGGCGGCCGAGCGTAGCGCCCATGACCACGACCAGCTACTCCCCTCCGGCCGGTGAACCGTGGCCCGAGGCCGCGAACCACCCGCCGCCGGAGGCGCCGCAGCCGGCCCCCGACGCCCCCGGACCGGCGGCGGGCCCCGCGGCGGCCGAAGCGCTCTTCCCCGCGTGCCCGCCGCCCGCCACCGGCCCCGAGGGACCGTCGTCCTGGGCCGGTCGGCTGCGCACCCTGCCGGCCCGCGCGTGGCGCGGCCGCGCCGACGACCCGCGCTGGGCGCGGCCCGCGCTGCTGGCCCTGCTGGCCGCCACCGCCGTGCTCTACCTCTGGGGCCTGAGCGCCTCCGGGTGGGCCAACTCCTTCTACTCGGCGGCCGTCCAGGCCGGCAGCCAGAGCTGGAAGGCCTTCTTCTACGGCTCCTCGGACGCCGGGAACTTCATCACCGTCGACAAGCCGCCGCTCGCGCTCTGGCCGATGGCGCTCTCGGCGCGGATCTTCGGCCTCTCCTCCTGGTCGGTGCTGGCCCCGCAGGCGCTGATGGCGGTCGCCACCGTGGCGACCCTGTACGCGACGGTGCGCCGTCGCTTCTCGCCGCTCGGCGGCCTACTGGCCGGCGGCGCGCTGGCGCTGACCCCGGTGGCGGCGCTGATGTTCCGCTTCAACAACCCGGACGCGCTGCTGGTGCTGCTGCTCACGCTGGCCGCGTACGGCCTGCTGCGGGCCGTCGAGGCGGCGGGCACCCGGTGGCTGGTGTTCACCGGGGTGATGTTCGGGCTGGCCTTCCTCACCAAGACGCTCCAGGCCTTCCTCGTCCTGCCCGCCTTCGCCCTGATCTACCTGGTGGTCGCGCCCACCGGCCTCTGGCGGCGGGTGCGGCAACTGCTGGCCGCCGGGCTGACCATGGTGGTCGCCGGCGGCTGGTGGGTGGCGGTGGTCGAGCTGGTGCCGGCCTCGGCCCGGCCCTACATCGGCGGTTCGCAGGACAACAGCTTCCTCTCGCTCACCTTCGGCTACAACGGCCTCGGCCGGCTGAACGGCGACGAGACCGGCAGCGTCGGTGGCGGCGGCAGGCTCCCCGCCGGGCTGGAAGCCGCGCCCGGCGGCGGCCGCGCGATGGGCGGCGGCGGCTGGGGCGAGACCGGCATCACCCGGCTCTTCGACGGCGACATCGGCGGGCAGATCGCCTGGCTGATGCCGGCCGCCCTGATCCTGCTGGTGCTCGGCCTCTGGGCCACCCGCCGCTACGCCCGGACGGACACCGCCCGCGCGGCCTTCCTGGTCTGGGGCGGCTGGCTCGTCTGCACCGCGCTGACCTTCAGCTTCATGTCCGGGATCTTCCACCAGTACTACACGGTGGCGCTGGCCCCGGCGGTCGCGGCCCTGGTCGGCATGGGCGTCGACGGGCTCTGGCGGGTCCGGCACCGGCTGCCGTACGCGGCGGTGCTGGGCGCGACCCTGGCGGTGACGGCGGTCTGGGCCCACGTCCTTCTCGGCCGCAGCGCGACCTTCCTGCCGTGGCTGCGCTGGACGGTCCTGGTCGGCGGGATCGCGGCCGGGGCGGCGCTGCTGCTGGCCGGGCGGCTGGCGGCCCGGCTCGCCACCACCGTCGGGCTGGTGGGCCTGGCCGCGGCGCTGGGCGGTCCGGCGGCCTACGCCGTCGACACCGTGAACACCGCGCACACCGGCTCGATCGTGACGGCCGGTCCGGCGGTCGCGGGCGGCCGGGGCATGGGCCCGGGCGGGATGCGGGGCATGCCGCCCGGCGCCGACGGCCGGATGTTCGGCAACGGGCAGCAGGTCTTCCCGGGCCAGGGCGGCGGCACCGGTCAGGGCGGCACCGGCCAGTTTCCCGGTGGCGTTCCCGGCGGCGCCCAGGGCGGCGGTGCCGGATCGAACGGCGCCGGCGGCACCGGCGGTCGCGGTGGGTTCGGCGGTATGACGGGCGGCGGTGGCCCCGGCGGCATGGGCGGGCTGCTGAACGGCGCCACGGTGAGCGACGAGGCCTCCGCCGCGCTGAAGCAGGACGCCGACCGTTACACCTGGGCCGCCGCGACCAGCGGCTCGCAGAACGCCGCCAGTTACCAACTCGCTTCCGGCGTACCGGTGATGGCCCTCGGCGGGTTCAACAGCAGCGACCCGTCGCTCAGCCTGGACGCCTTCCAGCGGTACGTCCAGGAGGGCAAGGTGCACTGGTTCATCGGCGGCGGCTCGCGCCGGGCGGTCGGCGCCGGGACGGGCACGGCCGGCGGCGTCGGAGCCGGAGCCGACGGCGGCGCGCAGGAGTCGCAGACCGCCGAGATCACGGCCTGGGTGGAGAGCCACTTCACCGCGAAGACGGTGGGCGGCTCGACCCTCTACGACCTGACGCAGACGCCCTCCTCCTGAACCGACGGGACAGACGAAGGGGACGCCCGAAAGGGACCACGAAGGGGACCACGAAGGGGACGCGCCGCGAGCCTGCGGCGCGTCCCCTTCGTGCGGTGCGGTGCGGTGCGGTGCGTACGTACGGTGCGGTGCGGCGGGGGTCAGTCCGTCCGGCACCGCGTCCCGGCGGCCGGCGGGGTGTCGTCGGTCAGGAAGGTGTCGACCCTGGCGCGGATGCACGCGCTTCGGTTGTAGGCGGTGTGGCCGTCGCCCTCGCGGGTGAGCAGGACGGCCTTGCCGAGCTGGGCGGTGAGGTTCTCGGCCCAGGCGTAGGGCGTCACCGTGTCACCGGTCGAGCCGACCACGACGATGGTGGCCCCGCTCGTGGTCGTGATCGGGCCCGGCTGTTCGGCGGACCGGAACGGCCAGGCCCGGCAGTCGGGGTCGAACAGCGCCAGGCTCGGGTCGTGCCGGCTGATCAGCGGGGCCTCGGCCGCCATCTCGGCGTAGGCGGCCCGGAGTGCCTCGCCGGTCGGCGCGCCGGCGTCGCCGTCGGCGCAGTGGATGGCGGCGTAGGCGTCGGCCGAGACGTCGTAGTGGCCTTCGCTGTCGCGGTGGTTGTACCCGTCGGCGCGCGCGAGCAGGTTGTCGCCCTCGCCCCGGGCCATGGCCAGGCCGAGGTCGTCGCGCAGGGAGTCCCGGGCCTTCTCGTCGCCGTAGAGGCTGTCGATGACGCCGGCCCAGCCCGCGTTGGCGGTGAGATCGCGCCCGCTCGCGGTGGTGAGCGGCTTCTGCTTGAGCCCGTCGAGGAAGTCGGCGAGCTTGTCGGCGGCCTCGGCCCGGTCCCGGCCGAGCGGACACTGGTCCTGGTCGGCGCAGTACGCGGCGAAGTCCTGGAACGCGCGCTCGTACCCGGCGTACTGCTCGATGTTCTGCTGGACGAGCGGCACGGACGGGTCGACCGCGCCGTCCAGCACCAGCCGGCCGACCCGGTCGGGGAACTCCCGGGCGTACAGGCTGCCGAGGTAGGTGCCGTAGGACAGGCCGAGGTAGTTGAGCTTCTGGTCGCCCACGACCGCCCGCAGGACGTCCATGTCGCGGGCGGTGTTGCGGGTGCCGATGAAGGGCAGCACCTTGGCGTACTTGGCCTGGCAGGCCTCGGCGAGCACCCTGCCCCGTTCGGCTCCCGGCACGTCCGCGGTGACCCACGCGTCACGGTCCTTGTCGTCCAGACAGTTCACCGCGGTGGTGAGGCCGACGCCGCGCGGGTCGAAGCCGATCGTGTCGAAGCGGTCGTGGAGCGGGCCGTCGAACTGCGCGGGGTCGTTCCTGACCATGTCGACGCCGGAGCCGCCGGGCCCGCCGGGGTTGACCAGCAGGGAGCCGATCCGCCGGTCCCGCTGGGCGGCGGGGTAGCGGACGACGGCCACGTCCAGGGTGTCGTCGGCCGGGTTCGCGTAGTCCAGCGGGACCTTGAACGTGCCGCACTGGATCACCGGCTCGTCGGCCGCGTCGACCCTCGGGCCGTCGGCGCAGGGGGCCCAGTCGATCCGCTGACCGTAGAACGGCCGGAGCGCCGGGTCCACCGCGGCGGTCGGGGCCGGCCCCTCGGAGGACGCGGAGGCCGGGGTCACGGGCCGGGTCGGCGCCGGGGACCCGTCCCGGGGGAGCGTGCCGTAGGCCGCGTCGCTGGATCCGGCCGAACTGGTGCAGCCGGCCAGGAGCGCGGCGGTGACGGCGACCGGCAGGGCGCCCCGTGAGAACCGGGTGATCATCGAGTGCACCACACACGCATATCACCCGGTCCCGGCACGGGTCACATCGTTATCGCCGCAGCGAGGGTGAATGGGGACAAAGGAAGACGAAACGTTTCCTCAGCCGTCGCACTGCTGAAGCATGGCCTTCTTGTCGGCCTCGGTCACGGGCAGTTGGTACTTCAGCGAGACCTGGGCGAAGCGCACCGCGTACGAACAGCGGATCGCGGCGTTGGCCGGGAGCCAGGCGGCCGGGCCGGAGTCACCCTTGGAGGCGTTCTGCGAGCCGTCCGCCGGGATGAGGTTGAGCGGGTCGTTGGCGATCTGGACGCGCTTGGCCTTGTCCCACTTCGACGCGCCCATCTGCCAGTCGTAGGAGAGCGGCATCACATGGTCGATCTGGATCTTCGAGGCCTGCTGCTTGCTCCACCGGACGGTCTTGCCGGTGTACGGGTCGTCGATGGTCATCGCGGTGACCACGCAGGCCGAGCCGTCCTTGTGCTCCACCGCGCGGCCGTCCCGGGCCAACAGGTCGTTGCGGGTGTCGCAGTTGTTGTGGCCGCCCGGGACGCCGTCCACGTTGTCCGTCCAGGCCGGACCGAACTCGTTGCGGTCGTAGCCGTCCTTGGGGCCGGCCGCGGCGGTGGCGACCCTCGCGACGACGGCCCGTCCGGCCTTCCGGTCCTCGGGCGAGGTCAGCGGCGCGAGACCGGGCCTGGTGCCGTCGGGGTTCTGCAGCGGACTGGTGCCCTCGCGGGCCGGCCCGGCCGCGTCGGCGGCCGGCTTCCCGGCGCTCCCGGAGCAACCGGCCAGCGCCAGGGTGGATATCAGGAAGACGACGGCGGCGGACAGGGCGGTGCGGCGGGCGGGCACGGAGACTCCCGGGCTGGGGGGTGGCTGACGGCGACCCAGCAGACCAGCCACCCCACACACCGTCAAGGCGGCGCAGCGCGGAGCGTTCGAGCATGTCGAAGCTCACACTCCGGCGCCCACCCGCCGCCGGTCGCCGCCCGCGGTCCGCGCGTCGTCCCCTCGCCCGCCCGGAGCGGGCTTCGGCACCGCCGACCCGCCGCGCCGCCACCCGCGCCGGCGGACCGGCCCGACCCCGCGCACCCACCGCCGGTCCGTCGCCCCGCCGGGAGCGGGCGACGGGTCCGGTCCGGCCGGTGCTCGGGGACCGGAGCCGTCGCCCCGCCGGGGTCACCCCCCGATCGCGGACATCGGCCGGTCCGGCTGGACGAAGCCCGCCGAATTGATCGCGTGGCCCGGGCCCTTGCGGGCGATGGTGGCCCGCCAGGCCTCCTCGATCCGGTCGTCGTCGGCGCCGCCGCGCAGCAGCGCGCGCAGGTCGGACTCCTCGGTGGCGAACAGGCAGTTGCGCAACTGGCCGTCCGCGGTGAGCCGGACGCGGTCGCAGCCGCCGCAGAACGGGCGGGTGACGGAGGCGATCACACCGACCACGGTGTCGGTGCCGGCGATCCGCCACTCCTCGGCCGGCGCGTTGCCGTGCCGACCGACCGGGACGAGGTCCCAGCGGGTACCGAGGACGGCCAGGATCTCGTCGGCGGTGACCATCGTCGCCCGGTCCCAGGCGCCCTGCGCGTCCAGCGGCATGGATTCGATGAACCGCATCCGGTACCCGTGCCCGGCGGCGAACTCGACCAGGTCGAGGATCTCGTCGTCGTTGACACCGCGCACCGGCACCGCGTTGACCTTCACCGGTGCGAGCCCGGCGGCCTGCGCGGCGGCCAGGCCGGCGAAGACGTCGGCGATCCGGTCCCGGCGGGTGATCGCGGCGTACCGCTCGGGGCGCAGGGTGTCCAGGCTGACGTTCACCCGGTGCAGCCCGGCCTCGTGCAGCGCCCCCGCGGTGCGGGCCAGGCCGATGCCGTTGGTGGTCAGCGAGACCTCGGGACCGAGGGCGGTGATCCGCCCGATCAGCTCCGGCAGACCGCGGCGCAGCAGCGGTTCGCCCCCGGTGAGCCGGATCGTGCCGATGCCCAGCCGTCCGACCGCGATCCGCGCCAGCCGGACCACCTCGTCGTCGCTCAGCACCTCGGCCTTCGGGAGCCAGGCGAGGCCCTCGGCCGGCATGCAGTAGGTGCAGCGCAGGTTGCAGCGGTCGGTGAGCGAGACCCGCAGGTCGGTGTGGACCCTGCCGAAGCGGTCCAGCAGCGGGCGCGGTGCGGTGTTCATCGGCCCAGTACAGGGGTAGCCGGGCCGAGAAACCAGCGGCCGAACCGCCGGGGAGCTGCCCCGACCTGCGGGTTCTCCTTGTGCATTCGTACAACTGTGGCTTCCTACGGCTGCGCCCGGGCCCCCGGACGGGCAGGCTGGGCCCATGCGCGACAGCACGGGGACCAGTGGCCGGACGGGTGGTGAACGGCCGGTCGCCGCCCTGGTGCTGGCCGCCGGGGGCGGGCGGCGGCTCGGCGGCCGGCCGAAGGCGCTGGTCCGGTACCGGGGGCGGCCGCTGGTGGAGCACGCGGTGGCGGTGGTCCGGGCCGGTGGCTGCGCGTCGGTGACGGTGGTGCTGGGCGCGGCCGGCGAGCGGGTGCGGTCCACCGCCCACCTGCCGGGGTGCCGGCTGGTGGCCAATCCGGACTGGGCCGGCGGGATGGGCTCCTCACTGCGGGCCGGGCTGGACGCGCTGGCGCCCGGGACCTCTGCCGTCCTGGTGATGCTGGTGGACACCCCCGGGGTCACCCCGGCGGCGGTGGGCCGACTGCTGGCCGCCCACCGGGCCGGTGCCGAACTGGCGGCGGCGGCGTACGAGGGGCGGCGCGGGCATCCGGTCCTGTTCGGCGCCCGGCACTTCGCCGAGGCGGCGGCGGGCGCGACCGGAGACTCCGGCGCACGCGCCCTCTTGGCGGCGCACGCCGACGGGATCACGCTGGTCGAGTGCGCCGACATCGCCGTCCCCGACGACCTGGACACCCCTGCCGACCTCGCCCGATGGGCGGCCGGGTGATCACCCTCCGGTCCGCACGGATGCCCGGTCCCCCTCCGGGGTGGCGCGGTCTCCTCCTCCCCGACGAGGGATCGACCGCACACCCCTGATCTGTCCCTGAGGATTGCCCCATTCCGCGCCACGGCCCCCGGGTTTCGGGGAGCATGGGACACGTCCTTCCCCTCGATTCGAACGGACGGTGCCCGCGATGTCCGGACTGCCCGACGACTTCACCGGACGCGACCCCGCGCAGCACGGGCCGGTGGCGGGCGGTGGCGCCCGGGCGATCCGCTGCCCCGCATGTCGGCGCGAGCACCTCTACGAGCCGCCGTCGCTGCCCTGCCCGTGCGGCGCCTCGCTCAAGGTGCCGCTGCTGCGCGGCGGCGTTCCGGTACAGGTGCGGTTCCGGTCCTGGGAGGACTCCTGGCTGAACATGCGCTGCCCGCACTGCGGCCGCTCCGACCAGTGGCCGCAGCCCGAGTTCACCTGCAACTGCGGCGCCACCGTCCGCCTGCCGGTGGACCGCACCACCCGACTCGGCGGCAGCGCGACCACCGGCCGGCTGGGCACCGCCGGTCCGTCGAGCTCCCGCCCGCACCCGGCCCACCCGTTGAACACGCCCGTCCCCGCCCCGCCCGGCGGGTCCGGCGCCTCGGCCACTCCCTGGCGGCGGCGCGCGCCGTTCCGCCCGCACCCGGTGCGCACCTCGCAGGACGCGGTGTTCACCGCCGCCCGCTACCTGGAATGGCTGGGCTTCGACGACCTGGAGCTGACCGAGGCCCAGGAACGGGACGGGGTCACCCTGTTGGGCAGCCGGATGGTCGCCCAGGTGGACACCTGGACCGAGCCGGCCGACGTGAAGTCGGTGGAGTGCCTCTGGCTGCAGACCCTGCACGCCGAGGAGATGGCCGCCGCGATGTTCACCCTGGCCGGCTACTCGCACCAGGCCACCGTGCGCGGTGAGCAGTTGCTGGTCGCCCTGTTCAGCCTGGACCTGGCCGGAGTGCCCCAGCCCGCGAACGGCGCCGCCGAGGCCCTGATGGAAACCGGCTGGACGTCCTGACCCGCCCGATCCCGCCCGGCCCCCGTTGTCCCTGATCCCCCGCCACTTCCCCGAGCCGCCCGACGCCGGACCGCCCCACCACCCCGGCCGGCCCGCCCGGCACCGGCCCGCCCCGACGACCCCGGCCACCCCCACCGCCCCGTCCGTCCCCGCCGCCCCGTCCGTCCCCGCCGCCCCGGGAGCGACCGACACGGGACAGGTCCGCGCGCAACAACCTGCGCTCGTGATCTGGTGCACAAGCTCACCCCCGTGTTGAATTGCCGCCACAACGCGGGCCTTGGGGGGAGAGGCCGGCGTCCTGCTGGATGGCGCGCACAAGGAGGTGGCGTTGTCGGAGCACGGATGGGGCCCGAGTGGCCGGGACGGGCGGGCGGCGCCCGGAGAGCCGGGGGACACCGTATGGCGGCTGCGGTCCCGGGCCTGCTGGCAGGAGGCCGCGGAGCTGTTACGCCCGGCCGCCGAGCGTGATCCCGAGGCCGCGCTCGGGCGGGCCGAACTCCTCATCGAGCAATGCCTGTTCACCGCCGCCAACTGGACCCAGGCGGAGCAGGCGCTGCGCCTCGCCGAGGCCTTGGTGACCAGCACCGAACAGCGCGCGGGCGCCTCCTGCGCCCGCGGGTTCCTGGCGTACGTCTCCAGCGTGCTCGGCGCACGCGACCGGCTGGACGAAGCACAGGCGGCGCTCGGACGCACCTCCGCGCTGCTGCCACCGGACGCTCCCGGGCGGCCGCTGCTGGACTTCCGCCGGGGGCTGGTCGCCGAGAACCTGCTGCGCGACCGGACGGCGGCCTGGATCGCCTACCGCCGGGCGCACGAGGGGGCCGGTGAGCGCGGGGACGAGCTGCTGCGCTCCTACACCTGGCGGCACCTGGCCGCGCTGGCCCAGGCCGCCGGGGACCAGGACCGGGCGCGGGAGGGCTTCGACGCCTCGCTGCGGCTGCGCGAGCAGCTCGGCTTCACGGTCGGGGTGGCGCCGGCGCTGGCGGCGCTGGCCGAGGTCTCCGGACCGGACGAGGCGGTCCGGCTGAGGGCCGAGGCGACCAGGCTGGTCCAGGCGCTCGGGGGCGTGCCGGTCTGGCTCGCGCGCCAGCTGAGCGCGGTGCGCACGCCGGGCGCTCCCCCGGACGGACGCATCGAACGCGAACCTCGGGGAACTATCAGCTAAGGTGAGCCTAACCTGGCCGGGGTGAGCAGTACTCCGGCCAGGTTCGCCTTGCCGTTCCCGGGCTCCGCCAGGCCCCGGCCGGCCGGGGTCCGGCCGCCGTCGAACCGGCCGGGCACGGGCCGGACGGTCCGGCACGGGTTCCGGTCGACCCGATAGGGCCCGCCCCATGACCGCGAGCAGCACCCGGCCCGGCCCCGCGCCGCACGCCCCCCGCACCACCCCCGCGCACGCTGTCGCCCCCTCGCCGGCCGCATCCCCGGCCACACCCCCGGCGGCACCCTGCACCGCCAGCTACCGCAGACTCGGCCTGCTCTTCCCCGCGTTGCGGGTGCGCAGCGCGGCACCCCGCACCGGCGACGGCTGGATCTCCGGCGCCGACCTCCTGGCCGGCCCCGACGCACTGGGCGAACTGATCGCCCACGACGCCCGGCAGGGCCTGACCCGGTACGGCCGGCCGCTGCGCCCCGACGTCGCGGCCGGCTTCGGCCTGCACCGCTTCACCTGGTCGGCCGCGCTGCTCTTCACCCTGCCCTGGTTCCTGGAGCGCCGGGTGCCCCTGCTCACCCCCGCGGACGTCTCGATCCGCCGCGCCACCGGCGAACTCACCGCCCGCACGGGGGCTTTCGTCTGCCTGACCGACGACCCGGCCGCCGGGTTGCCCGACGCCCGCACGGTGGCCGACGAGGCGGCCCTGTCCGCCGAACTGCGCGCGGCGCTGGCCGACTTCCTGACACCGGTGCTGACCGCCTTCCGCCCGGCCGTGCGCCGCAGCCCGCGGATGCTCTGGGCGATGGCGACCGACGCGGTGGTGGAGGGGCTCTGGTACGTCGGCGGGCTGCTCGGCGAGGAGGAACGGGCCCGGGCCGAGCTCTCCGACCTGCTCGCACCGGCCACACCGGCCGCACCGGCCGCACCGGCCGCACCGGCCACACCGGCCACACCGGCCGCCCTGGCCGCGCCCGGGGCCCCGGAGCCCTCCGCACCTCCGGCGCCACCGGCGTGCACGCCCGGCGCGTCCGCACCGTGCTTCACGCCCGGCGCGGGCTTCGCGACCGGGAGTGCTTCGGGCACCGACCGTGCCCGGGCCAGTTGCTGCCTGGTCTACACCGTGCGACCCGAGGAGATGTGCGGCGGCTGCCCCCGCGTCACGCGGGGTTGACGGCGCCGACCTCCGGACCGCGCCGGGAAAGCCCGGAATTCCGGGAAACAGCACCCCTTTGTTTATACGACAATGCGACTTCTGCCACGTCAGAAATCCCTCTCCTCAGCGCATTGACGGCGAATCAGCCATTCTCGGGCCGAGCATCCGCCATGATGGTCCCCGCCATCACGACGCAGGAAAGCGAGGCTGGTCCAGGCGATGAAATTGTCCGACATACCGCTCGGTTGGGCCGTCACCGGCGTTGCGGTGCTGCTGGTCACCGCCCTGTTGGTGGCCCTGGCCCGAAATCGGGGATCCGCCGCCGGACCGGGCGGCTCGGATTCCTGGGAGCGTTCCGAGGAGCGCCGCCGCCGCAAGGAATCCCTGTACGGCGGGGCCTCGTACACGCTGCTGTTCTGCTGCGCCGCCGTCGCGGCCGCGCTCTCCTTCCACGGCCTGGTCGGTTTCGGGGTGCAGAACCTCAACCTCTCCGGCGGCTGGGAGTACCTCGTGCCGTTCGGCCTGGACGGGGCGGCGATGTTCTGCTCCGTGCTCGCCGTCCGCGAGGCCAGCCACGGTGACGCCGCGCTCGGCTCGCGCCTGCTGGTCTGGCTGTTCGCCGGCGCGTCCGCCTGGTTCAACTGGGTGCACGCCCCGCGCGGCTTCGGCCACGCCGGTGCCCCGCAGTTCTTCGCGGGGATGTCGCTCTCGGCCGCCGTGCTGTTCGACCGGGCGCTCAAGCAGACCCGTCGGGCCGCGCTGCGCGAGCAGGGCCTCGTCCCGCGCCCGCTGCCGCAGATCCGGATCGTCCGCTGGATGCGCGCTCCGCGCGAGACCTACGCGGCCTGGTCGCTGATGCTGCTGGAGGGCGTCCGCAGCCTGGACGAGGCGGTGGACGAGGTCCGCGAGGACAGGCGGGAGAAGGTCGTGGAGAAGGAACGCCGCCGGCTGGCCGGGCGCCGCGAGCGGGCCGAGATCCGGGCCATCAACCGCTCCCACAGTGCCTGGCGCACCCGTGGCACGGCCCGGCAGCTGGAGTCCGGCCAGGAGTCCGCCATAGCCGGCGGTCCCTCGGCGGACCGGCCCGCCGTCGAGCCGCCCGCGTCGGCCGCCGAGGGACCGGTCGCACAGGCCGGCCTGCCGGCCCGTCCGGAACGGCGCACCATCGACCTCACCCTGGAGGAGGACACCGTCGCACTGCCCCGGCTGGATTCGCTGGAGCGCAAGCTGAAGGACCTGGAGCAGCAGTTCGGCTGAGGCACCGGGCCCGGGACCCCGCCCGAGCGGCACGGCGGGGCCCCGGTGGGTCCGGCCGGAGCCGGTCGGACCCACCGGGGCCCCGCCGTCCCGGTCAGGCCGCCGGCGTGCCGGTGAGCTCGAACCACATCCGCTTGCCCGAACCGCGCGGCTCCACGCCCCAGGCGTCCGCCAGGGCCTCGACCAGCATCAGCCCGCGCCCGGAGGAGGCCTGCTCCCCCGGCGTCCGACGGGTCGGCCAGAGGTCGGACTCGTCCTCCACCTCGACCCGCAGCCGGGCCCGGCCCCCGTCCGCCGCCGACTCGCGGTAGAGCCGGGCGGTGAACATGGCGTCCCGGTCGGTGTGCCGGATCGCGTTGGTGACCAGCTCGGAGGCGAGCAGCTCGGCGGTGTCCACCAGCTCCGCCACGCCCCAGCGGCGCAGCGCGTCGCGCAGCTCGGCCCGCACCTCGGAGATCCGGGCGAGGTCGGCCTGCCCGATCCGGCGGCGCAGCTGCTGGGCGGCCAGGCCGCCCTCCGGACCGTCCCAGCGCAGCAGCAGGAGCGCTATGTCGTCCTCGCGCTCGCTGGAGTCCGCGACCTGGGAGGAGATCCGGTCGGCCAGCTCCTCCAGCGGGTCGACCGGGCCCTCGTCGCGGCGGGCGAGCGGACCGGCGAGCACCTCGGCCAGCCGGGCGATGCCGTCGTCGAGGTCCGTCCCGCGCGCCTCGACCAGCCCGTCGGTGCAGAGCAGCACCGTCTCCCCCGGGTCCAGGCTGAACCGGGTGACCCGGTACTCCTCGTCCGGCGCGATGCCCAGCGGCAGCCCGCCGGCGACCTGGACCACGGTGGCGGTGCCGTCGGCGCGGCGCACCATCGGGTCGAGGTGACCGGCCCGGACGGCGTAGACCACGCCGTAGTCGACGTTCACCTCGGCGTAGGTGCAGGTGGCGAAGTGGTCGGTGTCCAGGTCGGCGAGGAAGCGGGAGGCCCGGGCCATCACGGCGGCCGGCGGATGGCCCTCGGCCGCGTAGGCGCGCAGCGCGATCCGCAGCTGGCCCATGATCCCGGCGGCGTGCACGTCGTGCCCCTGGACGTCGCCGATCACCAGCCCGACGTGGCCGCCGGGCAGCGGGACGACGTCGTACCAGTCGCCGCCGATCTGCAGGCCGGAGCCGGCCGCCAGGTACCGGACGGCGGTGGTCACCCCGGGCACCGACGGCACGGTGCGCGGCAGCATCACCCGCTGCAGGCCGGCTGCCAGCTCGTGCTCGGCGTCGTGCAGCCGGGCCCGGGCCAGCGACTGGGCGACCAGGCCGCCGAGGGTCGAGAGCAGGGTGCGCTCGTCCGCGTCCAGCTGACGGTCGTCGTCGAAGCTGACCAGGCAGACCCCGATCGGCCGGCCGCTGGCGACCAGCGGCAGGAACGCCCAGGAACTGCGGCCGGTCCGGCTGGTCGGCGTCCACACCTTGGCGTAGCGCTCCAGGAACTCCTCCCGGCTGGCGATGAAGACCGGCGCCCGGGTGCGCAGCGCCTCGGCCGCCGGGTGGTCGGACGGCAGCACCGAGCGGTCCCAGAAGGACAGCTCCTCCGGCCGGTAGCCGGAGGCGCCGAGGATCTGTACCCGGCCGGACTCGAAGGAGGCCAGGACCAGGCCGTCCGGCGGCAGCCCGGGCAGCGGGAGCTCGGTGAAGACCCGGGCCACGTCACGGACGGTGACGGCCTCGGAGAGCGCGCGGGCGGCCTCCTTGATGAACCGCGAGCGCTCCTCCCGCAGCAGGGCCATCCGGTCGGCACGGTCACGCTTGCGCAGTTCGACGGTGGCGTCCCAGATGAAGCCGACCATCCGCGAGGCCCGGCCGAAGGCGTCCGCGAGGACCCGGCCGCGGAACCGCACGGCGCGCATCGACCCGCTCGGCCCGACGGTGCGGTAGTAGGCGCCGCACTGGCCGAGCTCGGCGACCGCGCGCTCGACCCGGCGGCGCACCACGGGCGCGTCCTCGGGGTGCAGCAGGGAGAGGAAGGAGGCGGAGGTGCGGTCGAAGCGGTCCCGCGCGGCCGAGTCCAGGCCCATGATCGTGCAGGCCCGCTGGTCACCCTCCAGGACGTCGCGGCGGATGTCCCAGTCGAAGGAGCCGATGCCGTTGGCGGCCATCGCGGGCTCCAGCCAGTCCGGCGTGGAGTCCCCCGAGGCGACGGGCAGGCCACCCGAGAGCATCGGTGCCAGCCGGCCCGCGGCCAGCCCCGGGGCGGTTCGCAACGCGTGCCTGCGCACCGCCTGGGCGGGTGGTCTCGCCCGCCCCGACCCGGCCGTGGACTGACCGGGAGGAAGCGCCGGCCCCGGTGACTCGGGCTCAGTGGGCATGCTGCTCCTGCCGCCGCCGTGACGAACCGCGCCGACTGTCCGGGCTGGCCTCATGGCGGTGTGAGTGGGTGGTGCTCGATCGGACCGTGCCGCCGGGCGGTGGCCAGTCGAGGTGAGGTCTCCCCGCTGTTTGCCGCACGTGGACACACATTCCCACCATCCTGGCCAATGTTCGGCCGAGCGGCAATGGCACCGGGCCGGGAATATTCGGCTCGGCCTTCGCCGGGGAGTGTCGTTCGGCAGCGAACGACCTGCTTCTCCCCGTTCCGGCGCCCGGCCCGGCCGGGGCGCGGAGACTGCTCCGAACGGGTGGACCGGGGCCGTCGGGCGGCACCGGCGACGGCGGGGACGGCACCGGAAGGGGCGGGGCGCGAGGGGAGGGTCGGGGGGTGCGCGCGGAGAAGAGGCGGGCAGGGGTCGAGGGCGGAGCCGGGGGACGGGCCGGCCCCGAGGGTCAGGCGGTGACCAGCTCGAACCAGGTGACCTTGCCGTCCCCGCGCAGCTGGACTCCCCAGGAGTCCGCCAGCGCCTCGACCAGCATCAGCCCGCGCCCCGAGGTGGCGTACTCGGCGTCCGGATCGCGCCGGCGGCCGGGCAGCCGGGTGACGCCGTCGTGGACCTCGATCCGCAGCCGGAGATCCGCGGTGAGCACCGCGTCGAAGACCGCGCCCTGGCCGGTGTGCAGCAGCGCGTTGGTGACCAGCTCGGAGGAGAGCAGCTCGGCGGTGTCGGCCAGCTCGGGCACCCCCCAGTGGCCGAGTGCGGAGCGCAGCCGCCGGCGGACCGCGGCGACCGCGACCAGATCGGCCGCCTCGACCGCCAGATGCAGCCGGCGGTTCAGCGCACACCCCGGCGCCGGGGTGCTCGGCAGCGCCTGGCCCGCCGTACCGGTGACCCCGGACGCGCCCGGTGCGCCACCCTGGGACCTGGATCGGAAGGCGTCCCCCGAGCCCGTCCGCTGCCGCGGGAATCGCGACTGACCGTCCATCACCACTTGCCCCCGCCCTCAATCCGGGCACCCGCTCCCGGATCCCCCGCCGGTCGGGTGGCCGCCTCGTTCTGACCACCATCCTCATGCCCAGCTTTCGGCGTTTGGAACAGTGTGCGTCCGATCACCTGGGGTGAAAGGGGCACGGCGCGGTCCTCGTGATCCAACTGCCCTGGCCGGACAGGTTTGCGATGCGTACGAGGCGTTTTCGGGCAAGGCTGGACAGAGCGGCCGGGTCCGGGTTCAATGGCCCGGGATGTTTGAACGCCGTTCTAACTTCATCCCGGGCACCACCCGGCACACCCGGCACACCCCGGCGACCGCGAGCGAGGAACCGTGCGACTGACTCCCACCGAGCGGGACCGGCTGCTGATCTTCACAGCAGCCGAGCTGGCCCGCGCCCGGCGCGCCCGGGGCGTCCGCCTCAACATTCCCGAGGCGCACGCCCTGATCGCCGACGCCGTCTGCGAGGCCGCCCGCGACGGCCGTCGCCTCGCCGAGGCCATCGAGGCCGGACGCAGCGTGCTCACCGCCGCCGACGTGCTCCCCGGCGTCCCGGACGTGGTGACCGTGGTCCAGGTCGAGGCGGTCTTCGACGACGGCACCCGGCTGGCCGTGGTGAACGATCCGTTCAAGGGCGCCGGCTCGCTCGGCGACGACGCCCCCGGCGGCGCGCTGCTCGGCACGGGCGCGGGCTACGACCCCGTCGAGGAGACGGTGGTGCTGCCCGTCCACAACACCTCCGGGGTGCCGATCTCGGTCACCTCGCACTTCCACTTCTTCGAGGCCAACCCCCGGCTCGCCTTCGACCGCGCCGCCGCCTACGGCACCCACCTCGCGGTGCCGGCCGGCTCCTCGGTGCGCTTCGACCCGGGTGCCACCGTCGAGGTCGGCCTGGTGCCGATCGGCGGCGAGCGGGTCGCGATCGGCTTCGCCGGGCTGGTGGACGGCCCGCTGGACGCTCCCGGCGCCAAGGAGGCCGCCCTGGTCAAGGCCCGCGCCACCGGCTACCTGACCGACTTCGACGACGCCGAGGTGGAATCGTGAGCGCCATCACCCCGCACGACTACCTCGCGGTGCACGGCCCGCGGGCCGGGGACCGGATCCGCCTCGGCGACTCCGGTCTGATCGTCCGGGTCGAGTCCGACTCCCAGAGGCCCGGCGAGGAGTTCCTGGCCGGCTTCGGCAAGACGGCCCGCGACGGCCTGCACCTCAAGGCCGCCGCCGTCCGCGACACCTGCGACGTCGTGATCAGCAACGTCCTGGTGATCGACGCCGTCCAGGGCGTCCGGAAGACCTCCATCGGCCTGATCGACGGCCGGATCGCCTCCATCGGTCGGGCCGGCAACCCCGACACCCTGGACGGGGTGGACGTCGTCGTCGGCACCGGGACGACCATCGTCTCGGGCGAGGGCATGATCGCCACCGCCGGTGCCATCGACACCCACGTCCACCTGCTCTCGCCGCGGATCATGGAGGCCTCGCTCGCCTCCGGCGTCACCACGATCATCGGCCAGGAGTTCGGCCCGGTCTGGGGGGTGGGCGTGAACTCCCCCTGGGCGCTGCGGCACGCCTTCAACGCCTTCGACGCCTGGCCGGTCAACATCGGCTTCCTCGGGCGCGGCTCCTCCTCCGACCCGGCCCCCCTGGTCGAGGCCCTCGCCGAGGGCGGCGCCTCGGGCTTCAAGGTCCACGAGGACATGGGCGCCCACACCCGCGCCCTGGACACCGCGCTGCGGGTCGCCGAGGAGTACGACGTCCAGGTCGCCCTGCACACCGACGGCCTCAACGAGTGCCTCTCCGTCGAGGACACCCTCAAGGTGCTCGACGGCCGCACCATCCACGCCTTCCACATCGAGGGCTGCGGCGGCGGCCACGTCCCCAACGTGCTCAAGATGGCCGGCGTCGAGAACGTCATCGGCTCCTCCACCAACCCCACCCTGCCGTTCGGCCGCGACGCCCTCGGCGAGCACTTCGGCATGATCGTCTCCGCCCACGACCTCAAGGTCGACCTCCCCGGCGACGCCGCGATGGCCCGCGACCGGATCCGCGCCGGCACCATGGGCGCCGAGGACGTCCTGCACGACCTCGGCGTCATCGGCATCACCTCCTCCGACGCCCAGGGCATGGGCCGGGCCGGCGAGACGGTGCGCCGCACCTTCGCCATGGCCGGCAAGATGAAGGCCGAGCTCGGCCCCCTCGACGGCACCGGCTCCTACGGCACCGCCGAGGGCGGCGACGACAACGAGCGCGTGCTGCGCTACATCGCCAAGCTCACCATCAACCCGGCCATCGCCCACGGCCTCGCCCACGAGGTCGGCTCGATCGAGATCGGCAAGCTCGCCGACATCGTCCTGTGGCGCCCCGACCACTTCGGCGCCAAGCCCCAGCTGGTCCTGAAGGCCGGGTTCCCCGCCTACGGCGTCGTCGGCGACCCCAACGCCTCCACCGACCGGTGCGAACCCCTCGTACTGGGACCGCAGTTCGGCGCCCACGGTGCCACCGCCGCCGACCTCTCGGTCGCCTTCGTCGCCCAGGCCGCGGCCGACGGCGCCTACCTGGACCGGGCGGCCGACGGCATGCCGACCCGACGCCGCCGGGTCGGGGTCCGGAACACCCGCGGCATCGGCCCGCGCGACATGGTCCGCAACGCCCGGATCGGCGACGTCCGGGTCACCGAGACCGGCCTGGTCTCACTGGACGGCTCGCCACTGCGCTCCGAGCCCGCCGACAGCGTCTCGCTCAGCCGCCTCTACTTCCTCTGACCCACCATCACTTTCTTTCCTAGGACGCGAAGATGACCCCCACCCCCGCCTCGCTCGGTTACCGGATGCCCGCCGAGTGGCACCCGCACGACCGTACCTGGATGGCCTTCCCCACCGCCAACCCGACCTTCGACACCCCGGAGAACCTGCACTCCGGGCGCGAGGCCTGGGCCGCGGTGGCCAACACCGTCGTCCGGTACGAGCCGGTGACGCTGGTGGTCAACACCGGCGAGACCGAGGAGGCGCGCAAGTACGTCGCCCCCGAGGTCGAGATCGTCGAGCGCCCGCTGGACGACGCCTGGATGCGCGACATCGGCCCGTCCTTCCTGATCGACGACAAGGGCTCGCTGGCCGCCGCCGACTGGATCTTCAACGGCTGGGGCGCGCAGTCCTGGGCCCGCTGGGACAAGGACCAGCACATCGCCGAGCACATCAGCGAACTGACGGGCGTTCAGCGCTTCGCCTCCCGCCTGATCAACGAGGGCGGCGGCATCCACGTCGACGGCGAGGGCACCGTGCTCGTCACCGACACCGTGCAGCTCGGCGAGGGGCGCAACGCCGACTGGACCCGCGAGGAGGTCGAGGCCGAGCTGCACGCCCACCTCGGCACCACCAAGGCGGTCTGGCTGCCGCGCGGACTCACCCGCGACTACGACGAGTTCGGCACCCGCGGCCACATCGACATCGTCGCCTCCTTCGTCCGCCCCGGCGTCGTGGTCGCCCACGTCCAGCCGGACCCGGCCCACCCCGACCACGAGGTGTGCCAGGAGCTGGTGGCGATCCTGCGGGCGTCCACCGACGCCCGGGGCCGCGCCCTGGAGGTCATCGAACTGCCCGCGCCCACCGTGCTGACGGACGAGGACGGCGAGCCGGTCGACTACTCGTACATCAACCACTACGTGGCCAACGGCGCCGTGGTGCTCTGCGCCTTCGACGACCCGCGCGACCAGGAGGCCGCCGAGATCCTCGGCCGCGCCTACCCGGGCCGGACCGTCGAACTCGTCGACGCCCGCGAGATCTTCGCCAACGGCGGCGGCATCCACTGCATCACCCAGCAGCAGCCCAAGGTGGGCTAGTTCCAGGCCGGGCGAGCACGCGCCCGAGGGGCCCGGCGAGTGGTCACTCGCCGGGCCCCTCGGCGTCTCCGGGTGCCTCCAGCGCGTCGAGCCACCGCAGCAGCCGGGCACCCTCGCGGGTCATGATCTCCGGCTCGCGCAGGGCGTTGGCCAGCAGCGACATGCCCTGGTAGCCGGCGACGAGGGTGACGGCGAGGCCGTCCGGATCGGGCAGGCCGAGGGCGCGGAACTGGTGTCCGGCCCAGTCCAGCAGCCGCCGGATCACCGCGCCGGCCTCCACGTCCAGGACCCCGTCCGCGCGCTTGTCGACCTCGACGGCCAGGGTGCCAGTGGGGCAGCCGTAGCGGGCGGCGCTGTCGCGCTGGTCCACCCAGGCTTCGACCAGGGCCTTGAGCCGGTCCCGCGGGTCGGACAAGCCGTCCAGCCCGCCGGTGAGTCCGTCCAGGTGCGCGCCGTGCTCGGACAGTGCGGCGCGGACCAGTTCGTCCTTGGTCTTGAAGTAGTAGTAGACGTTTCCGACGGGCACGTCGGCCACCCGCGCGATGTCGGCGAGGGTGGTCCGTTCGACCCCCTGGTGGTGCAGGACCTGGGCCGCCGCGGCCGTGAGCCGTCGGCGCTTGTCGCCCGCCCGCCCCCGGGGCTTCACTGAGTCAGTCACCTGACCAACTATAGACAGCGCCCGGGACGGCCGTGCTAGGGTTCAACCAAGTCAGCCAACTAACTCACTTGGGGGAACCGGATGATCGTCGTGACGGGTGCGACCGGGAACATCGGGCGGACACTGGTGCCGCTGCTGGCCGGGGCGGGCGAGGAGGTCGTGGCGGTCTCGCGGCAGCCGCGGCCCGCCGCGCTGCCGGCGGGCGTCCGGCACGCCCGGGCCGATGTCGGCGACGCCGCGAGCATGCGGCCGGTGCTCGACGGCGCCGACGCCCTCTTCCTGCTGCTGGGCGGCGACCTCAACGGCCGCGGCGAGAGCCCGAAGGCCCTGCTGGACGCGGCCGGGGCCGCCGGGGTCGAGCGGGTCGTGCTGGTCTCCTCCCAGATCAACGCCACCCGCCCCCAGGCCCCTTCGCACACCCGCCTGAGGGAGTTCGAGACCGCCGTGCGCGAGTCCGGCCTGGCCTTCACCGTCCTGCGCCCGGGCGGCTTCGCCTCCAACGCCTTCGCCTGGGCCGAGTCGGTCCGCACCGAGCGCACGGTCTTCGCCCCGTTCGGCGACGTGGCGCTGCCCGTCGTCGACCCGGCGGACATCGCCGAGGTCGCCGCCGCCGCACTGCGCGAGGACGGCCACGCGGGCCGCACCTACGAACTGACCGGCCCCGAGGCCGTCAGCCCGCGCCGGCAGGCCGCGGTCGTCTCCGAGGCCCTGGGCGAGCCGGTGACCTTCGTCGAACTCTCCCGCGAGCGGGCCCACGGCCACCTGGCCCGGTTCATGCCCGAGGAGGTCATCGACGGCACCCTGGACATCCTCGGCGTCCCCGTCCCGGCGGAGCAGGCGATCAGCCCCGATGTGGCGACCGTCCTGCGCCGGCCCGCGCGACCCTTCGACGCCTGGGTCGCGCGCAACCTGCCGGCCTTCCGGTAGCGCCCGTCCCGGGCGCGCGGAGCACGGCGCGCGCCCGGGACGGCCTTCCGGGTCACCGGTGATGACGGCCGAGGTCGTCGGTGGTCAGGCCATGGGTGCTGTGCATGGCGATCGAGCTGCAGGAGGAACGCAGGGCCCGCGACTCGGCGAGCCGCCGCTGCTCGGCGAGTACACCGTCGAGGTTCTCGGTGGGGCCGTTGTGCCGGCGGTGCAGATGGACCGCCAGCCCGGCCACACAGACGGCCAGGGCCGCGAACAGGGCGATCAGCGTGGCCATGGGGCCACCCCCTCGGGTTCGGGGTCGTCGGTACCCGTGCGACGCGCCGTCGCGGTGCGCACCGCCCGGTAGTCGGTACGTACCCGCGGGAGCGTGGTGCCGAACCGGTCAGCCTCCCGCTCCGTGGCCCTTCGGGCACGGCCAGTATCGTGGGGCCGGCGCGGCGCGGCCGCGTCGGCACAGAGGAGAGCAGCACATGGCGGACGCCCGCCCGCGCCGGCCGGCGCGCCCCCGCGAGGAGGTCTTCGCCACCGCGCGGGCCGCCATCGCCGAGCACGGACTCGCCAAGCTCACCATGGCCGGCCTCGGCAAACAGCTCCAGATGAGCGCCGGACACCTGCTCTACTACTTCGGCAGCAAGGACCAGCTGCTGCTGGAGACGCTGCGCTGGAGCGAGGAGCAGCTCGGCGCCCGCCGCCGCACCGCCCTGACCGACGGCGGACGCGACGTCTGGGAGCGGCTGGGCGAGTACACCCGGCTGTACCTGCCCGAGGGGCCCGGCGATCCGCGCTGGATCCTCTGGGTCGAGGTGTGGGGTCGCTCCCCCGCCAGCGAGGAACTCCGCCGGGGGCAGTTGGAGATCGAGGCCCCCTGGGACGCCGACCTGGTCGCCCTGCTCGACGAGGGGACCGCCCGCGGTTCCTTCACCGCCGGACCGGCCGGGGTCGGCGGGGCGGACGGGTCCGCCGCCACCGAGCGGGCCGCCCAGATCCGCGCCCTGCTGGACGGTCTCGCCGTGCCGCTCGCGCTCGGCCTGCCCGGCGCGCGCCGCACCCGGGCGCTGCACCTGGCGGAGTCGGCCTTCCGGACCCTGCTGGCAGCCGCCTGACACCGGCGGGGGCCCGGCCCCCTCACTCCGTCCAGATCGCGGCCGCCGTGCGGTCGTCGGCATACCCCTTGGCGCGCACCTGCACCTGGCGCAGGAAGTCGACGGTGCCCGGCGGGTGGGGGTGCGCCCAGTGGGCCGCCAGGAAGTGCGCGACGGCCGGCTCGTCGGAGATCGGCCGGGCCAGGCCCGGGGTGCAGAGCAGCAGGATGTCGCCCGGGGTCGCCGGGACCATCCGGAACCGGAACGGTCGCGGATCCGGCGCCGGGCTCTCCGGCAGCACCGGCGGCTGACCGTCCGGGTGGTGCAGCAGCCGGGCCGCGTAGGCGTCGATCCAGTGGCCGGAGCGCAACAGGTAGAGCCCGCCCGGGCCGACCCCGAAGGCCGCCCGGTAGGAGGCCGCCGGGTCGAGCGAGAGCAGCAGGCAGTGCAGTGAAGCCCTCGGGGCCGGGTCGTCGCCCACGCCCCGAGGGGTGAGGGCGCGCAGCGGCGCCGCGGCGGCCGTGGCGAGCCGCTGGAGGCCGTAGCGCAACCGGTCGCGGGCGCCGTCGCGCAGGTCGGCGGCGAGACCGGCCCGGCTGCGGCCGACCGCGGTGGCGAGCTGGCGGCAGGCCTCGGCCGAGGCGGTCGCGACCGCCTCGGCGGCGACGTCGACGCCGTCCGAGCCTTCGGAGGCACCCGCGCCGGTGCGGTCGAAGCCGCCGAGGACGGCGAGCAGCAGACCCTCCGCGCCCTCGCCGAACCGGGTGACCAGCAGCGCGTCCCGGCGGGGCTCGCCGCGGTAGCGGGCGGAGTCGCCCCGGACCGAGACCGCGCGCAGGGTGGCGGCGGCGTACTGGGCCCCCTCCAGGGCGGTGTCCGGCACGACCGCGCCGAGCGCGTCCGGATCCGCCTCCGGGACGGCGGTCGGCTCGGGCCCGTACGTGGGCGGGCGCTCGCCGACGTGCGGGACGGCGGGCCCGGTGCCGGCCGGCAGCGGGCGGGTGGCGGGCCGGGCCACGACCGGCGCGGGGTCCGGAACGGGAACGGGGTCCGGCGCGGGAACGGGGTCCGGAGCCGCCGCGGCAGGCTCGGGGTCGAACACCGGCTCGGGCTCGGGCTCGGAGTCGTATTCCGGCTCCAGCTCCGGCTCCAGCTCCGCCACCGCCTCCGGTACGGCGGCCGACTCCGGAGCGGCCGGCGGCGCCGGGACACTCGCCGCAGCGGGCTCCGGGCTCTTCCGAAGGACGGGCGCCGGCTCCGCCTCCGGCTCGGGCTCCGGCTCGGGGGCCGCGACGGCCTCGGGGGCCGCCACCGGCTCCGGCTCCGCGACGGCCGCCGGCTCGGGGGTGGCCGCCCAGGCCGGGGCCCGGAACTTGTGCGTCTCCTCCGGTCCGCGCTGCTGGCCGATCACCCCGACCGCGGTGTCGAACCAGTCGTCGATACTGTCCCGCTCCGCCGGCCCGGGCTCCGGCTCCGGCTCCGGCTCGGACGCAGGTCCAGGCGCCGCCCCACCCGTGCGCTGCGGCCCGATCAGCCCCGCCGCCGTCTCGAACCAGTCGTCGACGCTGCCCTCCCCCGGAACCGCGCCCGGGGTGTCGGGGAGAGTGCCCGCCGGCCCTTCGTAGACCGTGTCCCACCAACCGTCGTCCGGCCGGTGCCGCTGTGCGGGTGCACCCTCTTTGCTCATCTGGCGGCTCCTGGTCGGTGCGTGGTCGCGCCGCCCCCGGCGGGGCCGGACTCGACGTCATTGTCTCCGAGTGCAACGACGCTGTCCGGGTTTCGGCGACAACCGCACACTGATCGGATGATCCCTGTCACCGGGTTCGCCCCATGTTTCGTTTCCGTTCCGTCCCTGCTTGCCGGAACTGCCCCGAGCAGGGCGTTTCCGGGGTGTTCGGTACGTTCGGGCGCCGAAAATGGGGGCCGAGGAGGGGCATCGCTTCACTCGTTCGGCTGATTAAATGTGCGCATGACCGCGTCGGCCCCCAGATCGCCCCGACCGGGGAGGGCCGCAGTCGCAGGCCGCCCGGTGGGTGCCCTGTGGTTCCTCCTGCTGGTCGGACTGCTGACGGCGCTCCCGTGCGCGGGCTCGGCCCAGGCGGTTTCGACGGAGCGGTCCACCAAGGCCGCGGTCCTTCCGGAGAGCACCGTCGTCGGCCCGGTCGTCGCGGACTCCCCGACGACCGGCGCACGGTGGGCGCCCGGAGCGGAGCACGCGGCCCCGCACCCCGGGGCCCCGCGTACCGGCCCGGCCGCGACCCCCGCCGACCGGCTGCACGCCGAGGAGCGGCGGCACTGGACGTGGTGCACCGCCGACGGCGAGCCGCCGCACCGCAACAACGGCTGCTCCGGCCACCCGTACTGCGGCCAGGACGCCCAGCTGCCCAACCCGCCGCCGCAGCCGATGCCCGCCCTGGCGCCCCGCCCGGAACTCCCCGAGGCCCAGCCCCGGGTGGTGCCCAGCGGGCTCCTGGACGGTCCGCACCCGGCACCCGACCTGCACGAGCTCCAAGTTCACCGGTCCTGAGCGGAACCCACCGCCGGCCCTCCCCTGCCGCCCGTCCGAACGGACGGCGAAGGGGGGTGCGGCCGACGGATCCGCCACTCCGCCCTCTCATCAGACCGCCGCGCCCCAAGCGCGCGGCGGGGACAAGGACACCTCATGGGTTCCGCCTCGAAGCAGTCCAACAAGCCGAGCGGCAAGCAGGCCGGTCTCGACCGTCGCGCCCGGATAGCCGAGCTGCGCGCCGCCGAACAGCGCCGCGACCGCCGGAACAAGATCATCGCCTCGGTGGTCGCCGGCACCCTGGTGATCGCCGCGATCGCCACCGGCACCTGGATCGTGGTCGACGCCAACCAGGACAAGAAGGCCAAGGAGGCCGCCGCCGCCGCGCCGATCGACGGTGTCCAGACCTTCGGTGAGCTGAGCCGCAACCACGTCAAGGAGAAGGTCACCTACCCGCAGACCCCGCCGGTCGGCGGTGACCACAACGCGGTCTGGCTGGACTGCATGGGCCACGTCTACGACCAGCCGGTCGAGAACGAGCGCGCCGTCCACTCGCTGGAGCACGGCGCGGTCTGGGTGACGTACAACGGCAAGGCGACGCCGGACGACGTCAAGGCCCTCTCCGACAAGGTGAAGGCCACCCCGTACTCGCTGATGAGCCCGTACCCGGACGAGAAGGGCACCATCACCCTGAGCGCCTGGAGCACCCAGCTGGTCGTGGACAGCGCCAACGACCCCCGGGTGGGCGAGTTCTTCACCAAGTACGTGCAGGGCAAGCAGACCCAGGAGCCCGGCGCGTCCTGCAGCATGGGGGCGATGTGACCGCCGACGCGGCGGCACCGGGGGCGCACGACGACGGCCGGGACGACGGCCACGACGACGCCTCCGCCGACAACCGGGACGCGGGTCCCACCCCCGGCCGACGGCGGCTCTGGTGGCCGGCGGCGCTGGCCGCCACGCTCGCCCTCGCGCTCGGGGTACCCGCGCTCGTGGCGAGCGGGACCTCGGCCTCCGGCTCGTCCTCGCTCACGGCCCCGGCGGACGACTCCCCCGAGGCCGGCTTCGCCCGTGACATGGCGACCCACCACCAGCAGGCCGTCGACCTCTCGTTCACCGTCCGGGACCGGACGGACGACGCGGCGGTCCGCACCCTCGCCTTCGACATCATCAACACCCAGGCCAACCAGCGCGGGATGATGATGGGCTGGCTCGACCAGTGGGGGCTCCCGCAGCACTCGGGGGCCAAGCCGATGACGTGGATGCGGATGAACCACGTCTACGAGGCGCACGACGGCTCCCTGATGCCGGGCATGGCCACCAACACCCAGCTCGCCAAGCTGCGCTCGCTCAGCGGGCGCGACGCCGAGGTGTACTACCTGCAGCTGATGCTGGAGCACCACAAGGGCGGGGTGGAGATGGCCCAGGGCTACGTCGACATGGCGAAGAACGAGAGCGAGAAGCGGCTCGCGCAGTCGATGGTGGTCGGGCAGACCTCGGAGATCCAGCTGATCACCGACATGCTCGCCGAGCGCGGCGCCGCCCCTGGCGTTCCCGCCTCCTGACCGACCCGCGGCACCCGGCCGATCCGTCCCCACCGGCCGGTCCCGGCCGGGCGGGGCGCGTCAGAGGACGGGCGGGCCCGGTCGCCCGGCCCGCCCGGCCGGGCGGACCAGGGCCACCGCGAGGACGGCGACGGCGGCGAGCGCCAGCAGTACCGTCCGGCCGCCGGACGCCGCGCCCGCCAGGTGGACACCCAGCACGGGCACGGCGGTGCCGAGCGCCGTACCGAGACTGCGGGCCATGTTGACCATGCCACCGCCGACCGCCGAGCACTCCGCCGGTATCGCCCGCATCACCAGCGCGTTGTTGGCGGGCAGCAACAGGCCCAGCCCGTACCCGGCGACCAGCAGCGGGGCGGCCGCCCACGCGACACCCACCGGTAGCAGCGCGAAGAGCAGCAGCCCGGCCCCCGCGACGGCCGCGCCGAACCGGCACCGGGTGACGTCCGACCAGCCCCGGGGCAGCAGAGCGCCGCCGACGGTCGCGGCGACCGCGAAGCCCGCCGGAAGCAGGGTGATCACCAGACCGGCCCGGAGCACCGGAACACCGGCCTCGGTGAGCAGCACCGGCCCGAGCACCAACGGGCAGAACAGCAGCAGATAGCCGATCAGCGCGACGGCCAGGCCGGGCCGCACGCCCGGGGTGTTGACCAGGCCGGGCGCCAGGATCGGCCGGGCGGTCCGCCGCTCCTGGCGGACCAGGCCCAGCGCCAGCAGCACCGCGAGAAGCAGCAGGCCGGCCGCGGCCCAGCCGGGCAGCGGCAGGCCCGAGGCGGTGGAGAGGGCTAGCAGCAGCGCGGTGGTCGCGCCGGTGAGCAGCAGCAGCCCGGGCAGGTCGAACCGGCCGTCGCCGCCACCGGAGCGCGGGGCCCACGGCTCGGCGCGGGTGCGCGGCAGCAGGAACCAGCCGGCCAGGATGCCGAACAGACCGATCGGCACATTGATCCAGAACACCCAGCGCCAGGAGGCGTGTTCGACCAGCAGCCCGCCGAGGCTCGGGCCGAGCGCCAGGCCGAGCCCCTGGGCGGCCGCCTGGATCCCCAGGGCCCGCCGCATCGCGTGGCCGGGGACTCCGCGCGCCACCAGGGCGACGCTGTTGGCCTGCATCATCGCTCCCCCGACCGCCTGGACAGCCCGGCAGGCCACCAGGACCCCGAGGCCGCCGGCGCATCCGGCGCCGAGCGAGGCCAGTGCGAAGACGGCGAAACCGCCGAGGTACACGGTCTTGCGGCCGACCAGGTCGGAGAGCCGGCCGACCGGGGCGAGCAGGGCCACCAGCACCAGCAGGTAGGCGAGCGCGACCCATTCGACGGCGGCGTAGTCGGTGCGGAAGTGCTGCCCGAGGGCCGGCAGGACGAGGGCGGTGATGCCCGCCGTGAGCTGGCCGAGGAAGGCGCCGAGGCAGACGGTGCCGACCGCCAGCCAGTGGGCGTGCCGCCACCCGGCGATGCCGCGCGGCCGGGCCCGCTCGGTGAGCAGCCTGGTGGCGAGGACGGTGGCGTTCATACGGCGAAATATATCGGATGCAGATATGTTCTCTCTACGAGCTGATCGGTGAGCGATCCTCGCCCGGCGCCGACGCCGATCCACCGACGCCGATCCACCGGCCCCCATGCACCGGCCCCGGACTCGACGGTCGGTGCGCGACCGGTGCGTGCCCGGTGCGTGCCCGGTGGGCGATCGGCCCGGCGGAGCCGCCGCCACCAGGCGCTACGCTGTCCGCCATGCCGTCGTCACCCCCCGTTCCCGACCCCGCCGCCGCACCGGCCGAAGCCCTGACCGACCCCGAAGCCCCGACCGGCACCGCGACCGGGGCCGGCCCCGGCGCCCCGGCGGAGTCACCCGCTCCGGTCGAGCCCCCCACCACCCCGGCGATCGAACGGGCCCGACGGCTGACCGACGTGGTGACCCGGCTGCGGCGCGCCCTGCGCAGCAGCATCCGCACCGACTACCCGTGGGAGTCCCTGCCGATGGCGCAGGTCGAACTCCTCCAGACGCTCGCGGCCGCGCCGCTGCGGGTCGGCGAACTGGCCGCCCGCCAACGGCTGGCCCCGAACACCGTCAGCGGACTGGTCGGCAAACTGCTGGACGCCGGCTTCGTCGACCGCCAGGCCGACCCCGGCGACCGCCGGACCGCCCGGATCGCGCTCACCCCGGCCGGTCTGCGCCAGCTGGACGACTGGCAGCACGCCCACGAGCGCCGGATCGCCAGTGCCCTCGGCACGCTCACCGCCGCCGACCGCGAGGCCGTCATGCAGGCGCTCCCCGCCCTCGACCGGCTCGCCCGCGCCCTGGCCTCGCCGGAGCAGCCGAACCGGCCCGAGTGACGCCGGTCGGAAAACCGGGAGCCGTCAGCGGCCGGAGCGGATAGCGTCCCCGCATGGAAGCCTCACCCGCGGACGCCGTCCGGTTGCGGATCGAGCCCTGGACGGACGCCGATCTCGCGCTGCTGCGCCGGGTCAACACCCCGGAGATGAAGAGGCACGTCGGCGGCCCGGAGGACGAGCGGGAGCTCCTCGCCCGGCACCACCGCTACCTCGACTTCGTCCCCTCGGGCCTCGGCCGCATGTACCGCGTCGTCCTGCTCCCCGGCGGCGAGCCGGTCGGCACCGTCGGCTACGGCACCCGGACCTGGCGGGGCCGGACCGTCCACGAGATGGGCTGGAACGTCCTGCCGCCCCACCAGGGCCGGGGCATCGCCGTCGCCGCCGCCCGGGCCGCCGTCGCCGAGGCGCGCGTCCGGGCCCGCCACCGGTACCTGCACGCGTTCCCGGACGTGGACCATCCCGCCTCCAACGCCGTCTGCCGCGGGGCCGGATTCACCCTCCTCGGCGAGACCGACTTCGAGTTCCCGCCCGGCCGGCCCATGCGCAGCAACGACTGGCGGCTGGACCTGCGCGCCGACGCCGGACGGCCGACCCGGTGACGGGCCGCCCGCCGGTGGGTCCCGGTGGGCGGCCCGACGGGCCCGCGGCCCGGCGGGCGGCTCAGAACAGCGTGCCGCTCTCCAGTTCCAGCAGCCGACGCTTGCGGTCCAACCCGGCGGCGAACCCGGTCAGCGAGCCGCCGGCACCGAGCACGCGGTGGCAGGGCCGGACGATGAGCAGCGGGTTGGCGCCCACCGCGCCGCCCACCGCCCGGACGGCCTTCGGCGAGGCACCGGCCAGCTCGGCGAGCCGGCCGTAGGTGACCGTCTCGCCGTAGGGGATGGCGTCCAGCGCGGCCCAGACGCTCCGGCGGAACTCGGTGCCGACCGGGGCCAGCGGAAGGTCGAAGGTGGTGCGCTCGCCGGCGAAGTAGGCCGTGAGCTGGGCGACCGGCTCCGCGAGCGCGTCCGGGTCGTGGACCCAGTCGTCGGCGGGTTCGGCGAGGGCGTACTTCTGGCCCGGGGCGGTGACGGTGGCCAGGGCGGCCGGTCCGCCGTCCGCCGGCAGCACACCGCTGAGCAGCAGCCGGCCGAACGGGCTCGCCATGAAGGTGAAGACGGTGGTGCTCATGCTCGGGTGTTCTCCGTTCCAGTACTGGTGTCACGCGCGGCGCCGGCCCAGAGCCGGTGCACGGCGTAGGAGCGCCAGGGGGCCCAGGCCTGGGCGGCGCGGTCGGCGGACTTCGGGTCGCCGGGGGCGCCGAGCCGGGTGAGGCCGTGGCGGACCCCGACGTCGCTCGGCAGGAAGACGTCCGGGTCGGCGAGGGCCCGCATCCGCAGGTAGCCCACGGTCCAGGGGCCTATACCGGGGAGGGCGAGCAGTCGCGCCGCGGCCTCCTCCCGGTCGACGCCGCCGTCGAGCCGGACCACGCCCTCGGCCAGCGCGGCGCACAGGCCGGTGAGCGCCCGGCGGCGGGCGGCCGGCATCGCGAAGTCCTCGGGGTCGGCCACCGCCAGCGCGCCGGCGGTCGGGAAGAGCAGCCGCAGCCCGCCGCTCGGCTCCGGCAGCGCGGCGCCGTACTTCTCGGCGAGCCGGCCGGCAAGGGTGCGGGCGGCGCCGACGGTGACCTGCTGACCGAGCACGGCACGGACGGCCAGCTCGTGCGGGTCGACGTGGCCGGGCGAGCGCAGACCGGGCCGGGCGCGGACGAGTGCGCCGAGCAGCGGATCGGCGCCGAGCCGGCCGTCCACCGCGTCCGGGTCGGCGTCCAGGTCGAACAGGATCCGCAGCCGCTGGACGGCGGTCGGCAGGTCCCGCAGGTCGGCCAGGAAGAGCCGGCAGTCCAGCCAGCCGCGGGTCCGGTCCTCGGGCGCGAGCCCGTCCACCTCGGCGATGCCGTGGCCGTACGGGAGCGCGAGGGTCCGGCGGTAGGTGCGGACGCCGGGGCGCGGGCCGGGGACGACCTCCTCCACGCCGGGGACGGCGCGCAGGGCCAGGAAGTCGATCAGGTGGTCGCTGTCCAGCGCGCCCCGGTGGGCCAGCCGCAGGGTGAGCCCACCGGCCGGGGTCGCGGTGCGCCGGCCCGCCGTGACCTCGGCGCGCAGCCCGCTGGGCGTGCGGTCGTAGACCTCGCGGACGGTGTCGTTGAACTGGCGGACGGACGCGAACCCGGCGGCGAAGGCGATCTCGGTGACCGGCAGCTCGGTGGTCTGCAACAACAGCCGGGCGGTCTGGGCACGGCGGGCGCGGGCCAGCGCGATCGGACCGGCGCCGAGCTCGGCGGTGAGCTGGCGCTGGAGCTGGCGGGAGCTGTAGCCGAGGCGCTGGGCCAGGCCGGCGACGCCCTCGCGGTCCACGATGCCGTCGCCGATCAGCCGCATCGCCCGGCCGACCAGGTCGGCACGGTGGTTCCACTCGGGTGAGCCGGGCACCGCGTCGGGGCGGCAGCGGCGGCAGGCCCGGAAGCCGGCGCCCTGCGCGGCGGCGGCGCTGGGGTAGAAGGTGCAGTTGACGCGTTTGGGGGTCACGGCGGGGCAGCTCGGTCGGCAGTAGATGCCGGTCGAGGTGACGGCCGTGAAGAAGACGCCGTCGAAGCGGGCGTCCCGGCTGTCCACGGCCCGGTACCGGATGTCGTCGTCGATCACGCTGTCCAGTCTGCGGCACCCGGCGGGGCATGACTGGCGGAAATCGGACCTGGGCGTGACGGCCCCCGACGGGGTCGGTACCGGGCGCGGGCGGGCGTCGGCGGAGCATCCGGGGGCAGGCGGAGAACCGCGAGCCACCCGCCCGGTCCGCGGCTACGCTGGCCGGGGCCGGCGCGGGGCGACCCTCGCCGCCCGCCCCGGCCCAGCGGTCCCGCCCGCCCGCCCCGACGGCCCGCCCACCCGGCGACAAGGAGCCCTCCCGTGACCGAGCAGCCGTACACCGGCCCCGACGACCCCCGGGTCGCCGCACTGCGGGTGGCGGAGTTCGCCTTCCCCGGACCGCTCCGCGACCAGCTGGTCGCGGCCGTCCTCAGCGGCGCCAAGACCAGCACCACCGGTCTGGTCGCCGACTACGAGCAGGAGAACGAGCCGTTGCCCCGGGTGGGTGTCCACTCCGCGGTGATCGACTCGACCGGCCGGCCGGTGGCGGTGACCGAGACGACGGAGGTCCGGGTCGTCCGGCTGGCGGAGGTCGACCTTCGGCACGCCGTGGGCGAGGGCGAGGGCTTCACCACGGTGGCCGAGTGGCGCTCCGTCCACGAGGGCTTCTGGCACGGCGAGGAGATGCGGGCCGCCCTGGGCGATCCCGGATTCACGGTGGACGACACCACCCCGGTCGTCCTGGAGCGCTTCCGCGTGGTGGCCGACCTCCGCTGACCGGCCGCGACCGGCTCGGGCCGCACCGTGGGGCGGGTCACGCCGGGCGGGTCACGCCGGGCGGTCGTCACCCGTCAACCGCCGCAGGGCCCGGTCGAGCCGGGCCCGCCGGGTCTGCGGGGTGAGCGCCTGGAGCAGCGGCAGCAGGAGCTGGTAGCGCCCCGTCCGGTCGAGTGCCTCGAAGGCCCGCCGCGCCCGCGGGTCGGCGTCGAGCGCCGCCGCGAACTCGGGCGGGACCGTCGCCGTCCGCTGCGACGCGTACGCCGCCGCCCACCGGCCGTCCGCCCTGGCACGACGCACCTCGGCGAGGCCGGGCTCGCGCATCCGGCCCTCGGCCGTCAGCACCGCCACCCGGTCGACGTTCACCTGCGACCAGAGGCTCCTGGGCCGACGGGGTACGTACTTCTGCAGGTAGTACCGCGCGTCCAGGGAGCGGCGCTGTCCGGAGATCCAGCCGTAGCAGAGCCCGATGTCGACGAGTTCGTCGTCGGTGACCGACGCGAGGCCGGAGTTCCGCTTGGCCATCCTGATCCAGACGCCCTCGTGGCGCGGGTGGTTGTCGGCCAGCCAGTCCTCGAAGGCACGGGCGTCCGCGAAGCCGACGACCTCCACCCCGTCGATCCGGTCGATCCCGTCCACACCGTCCACACCGTCGGTCCCGTCCACGCGGTCGAGCGTAGCGGCCGCCCCCGACAGCGGCCGGGCGACGACGACGGGCGGTGGGGGGGGGGGGCCCCCCGCGCCCCCCCCCCCCCCCCCCCCCCGCGGGACCCCGAGAACGCGCCCCCCGCCCGCCCGGCCTGTGGGTTGGGCGTGCCC
>NZ_JBHYYB010000065.1:0-51097 GCF_042752535.1 Kitasatospora sp. NPDC059327
CTCGACCGGCGTCCGGACGCCGGTCGAGCGTCGGCACCTAGGGACACGGACCGCCCGCCTGCCCGAGGAGAACCGTGGCGGAGCCCGGGTTCCGCCACCGCGCCCGGCTCCGGGGCCGGCCGCAGCACCCCCGGCCCGCCCCGGAGCCGGCTGCGCCGACCATCGGCCCACCACGTCCCCGGACGATCAGACCGCCCCTGTCCCTCCAGGCAACACAGCGAGGCTCGATCCGCCATGAACCTGACCTCAGTACAGCTCTCCTGGAGCACCACGATCGGCACGATCACGGTGTCCGTGCTCACCCTGGTGGTGCTCCTGCGCCGGCGGAACCAGAAGGCCCGCCGGTCCGGTGAGAGCGCCGACTCCTGGGAACGCTCCGAGGAGCGGCGCCGGCGCCGTGAGCTGGTCTACGGGATCTCCTCCTACGTGCTGCTGTTCTGCTGCGCGGGTGTGGCGGCCGCGTTGTCGTTCCACGGCCTGGTGGGTTTCGGCGTGCAGAACCTGGGTCTGTCGGGCGGCTGGGAGTACCTCGTGCCGTTCGGCCTGGACGGCGCCGCGATGTTCTGCTCGGTGCTGGCGGTGCGCGAGGCCAGCCACGGCGACGCGGCGCTCGGCTCCCGCCTGCTGGTCTGGGTGTTCGCCGTCGCCTCGGCCTGGTTCAACTGGGTGCACGCGCCGCGCGGAGAGGGCAACGACGGCGCCCCGCAGTTCTTCGCCGGCATGTCCGTCTCCGCCGCGATCCTCTTCGACCGCGCGCTGAAGCAGACCCGCCGGGCCGCACTGCGCGACCAGGGCCTGGTACCGCGCCCGCTGCCGCAGATCCGCGTCGTGCGCTGGCTGCGCGCGCCCCGCGAGACCTACGCGGCCTGGTCGCTGATGCTGCTGGAGAACGTCCGCAGCCTGGACGAGGCGGTCGACGAGGTCCGGGAGGAGCGCCGGGTCGAGCAGGAGGCCCGACTGCGGACCCGTAGCGCCGACCGCCGCGAGCGGGCCGAGCTGAAGGCCCTGGCCCGCCAGGGCGGACTGTTCTCCCGCGGCCACGGCCAGCGGGCCCTCGCCCCGGGAGCGGGGGCCGTCGCCCCCGAGGACCGGCCGAGCGATCCGGAGCCCGTCCCACCGGCCGAGACCGTTCCGCCCGCCGAGGCCGATCAGCCGCGCCCGCGGCGGCGCGCCCTGCCGCGTGCCGCCGCTGCCGGACCCGCCCTGCCGCCGGCCCCGTCGGCGGCCGTCTCCGAGAGCCGTCGGGACGGACCCGGCACGGACGGACCCGGGGAGGGCGACGCGTCCGTCGACCTGACCGTCGACGACTACACCCTGTCGCTGCCGGGGCTGGACGCGATGGAGCGCAAGCTCCGTGCGATCGAGCGGCAGCTCGGCTGAACCCCACGGGCCGGGCCGCACGAGGGGAGCGGATCCGCGGGCGGCGCCGTTCGCGGATCCGTAGCGCCCCGTCCCGGCCCGCGTCGGGCGCCGTGGCTGCCCCGGGGCGCCGGCCTCGCGGGCACGGACGGTGACCGGAGAGGTCCGCACGTCGGTGACCCGGCGGCGCTCACGGGTGCGCGAGCGACGACACGCCGGGTCCGGGAAGACCGCCGTCCCGGTACAGGGACAGGATCCGCCGGAGTCGGCGATGGACGCCGGACAGCCGAAGGGTCGCACCGCGGGAGGCGGCGATCCGGCTCGAACGCTCCAAGGCCACGAGCCCGTGCGAGTCACAGAACGTGACGGCGGCGAGGTCGACGGTCACGCGTCGCACGCCGCCACCGAGGCAGGCCGCGACCGCGCGCTCCACCAGTGGCGCCGAGTCGAGGTCCAACTCACCCGCGAGTCGCACGAGGACGGTTTCGGTCGAGGCGACCACTCGGACGTACAGCGGCTCTGAGGTGTTCATCGGCTGGGCCCTCCCGTCCGGGCTGGGGCGGCTCGCCCGCCCCGGACGGGACGAGCGGTCACACGAGGCCAGCGCCACGTGCTGCCAGAATGCCCCAATAGACCCATTTGGGGTAGCCCTGGCGGGAGATTCCACAGACGGTGACCCAGCGTGCTCGCGCCGATGACGGGGCGCCCCTGCCGCGCCCGGCCGCCCCGGGCGGCCGCGGCGGATAACGGTCGGGCAACAGGGCGGGATGCCGGGGCCCCCGAACCCCTCATCCTGTCGTCGATCCCCCGGACCGGGCCCCCACCCCGTCGACCCACCGCCCGGTCACGGCGCGGAGCGCCGACAGCCCGGTCCCGCCGTCCGCCCCACCCCTCACCGAACAGCCGGATCACGAACCGACCAAGGACCGAACCCGTGCACCTGGGCTCCTTCCCGGCCGGCTACGGGCGCGAGCCCTCCGCCGGACACCCCGACAACCCGGCCGAAGCGCCGGCATCCGACGACCCCGGAACCGACCGGACCGCCGAGACCGACGCCGCCCTCACCGTCCGGCTGCGGGCCGGGGACGTCGGGGCCCTGACCGAGCTGTACGAGCGTCACTTCCCGGCCGCCGTCGCCCACGCCGCCGCGGTGGCCGGACCCGGGCACCGGGCCGAGGACCTGGCGGGCGAGGCCTTCGCCCGGACCATCGCCGCGGTACGCGCCGGCGCCGGCCCCAAGCGGAGTTGGCCGCCCTACCTGCTGGCCGTGATCCGTAACACGGCGCACGCCTGGGCCGCGGCCGACCGGCGCTCCCCGCCCACCGCCGATGCCGATCTCCGCGTGGGCGACGCCGAACTCGCCAGGTCACCCGAGCAGTTGCTCGTGGAGTCCACCGAGCGCGAGCTGGTCGTCGCCGCGTTCCGCAGCCTGCCGGACCGCTGGCGCGTGGTGCTCTGGTACGCGGTGGTCGAGCGGCGGCCCGCCGTCGAAGTGGCCGCTCTGCTCGGCCTGTCGGTCAGCGGGGTCCACTCGCTGGCCGTGCGGGCCCGCGAAGGACTGCGCGAGGCCTACCTCGCGGCCCACCTGCCCCGGCCCCGGTCACCCGACTGCCGGGCCTGCGCGGACCGGCTCGCCGCGCTGGTCAGACGGCCCCCGCGCAGGATCCCCCGAGCACTGGCCCAGCACCTCGACGGCTGCGCGGCGTGCCGCCGGTGCCTGGCCGAGCTCCGCGAGGTCAACCGCCGCCTGCTCCTCACCGGGTCGACCCTGCTCGGCCCGGCACCCGGCAGCGGCTCCTCCGGCCCGCCACCGGTCCCGTCGCGGCACCGACCGCTCCGGCAGCCGTCGGGGGCCGGGCCACCCTGACCGCGGAGACCCCCGTCGCCCCTCCGCGTCACCGGGCACCGGGGACCCGTCGCGGATCCGCCGGACGGCACACCCCCGCGCCGTGCACGCGGCCGAAGCCCGACGGCCCGCGCGGCCGCCGGCGCCGGCCTCGCGCCGCACGGACGGGTCGGCCACCGCCTGTGCGGGTGGTGGCCGACCCGTCCGTCCTCCCGGATCAGTCGCCGATCTCAAGACCGAGGTCGTCGAGGACGAAGCTGGTCTTGAGGACGCTGTCCTCGGTCCCCTCGAACCTCAGGGTGACGGTCTGCCCGGCGTAGGCCGAGAGGTCGACGCCGCGCCGGGTGTAGCCGGCGGCCCGGTCGAGGTTCGAATGGACGGCGAGTTCGGTGCCGTTGGCCGTGACGGTGAGCTTGTCGTACTGGCCGGAGTCGGTGTTCTCCTCCGAGTCGACGTGCAGCCAGTACCCGAGGCTCGCCCGGCAACCCGCCGGGACGGTGACCGTCTGGGCGAGGGTGTCCGTGCGGGAGGATCCGTACCCGTCGAGCCACGCCTTCCAGGTGCCGCCGTGGGCGGCCTGGCGCGGATCGGCGTCGACCACCGCGGCGGTGGCCGCCCAGGGCGCCGCCGCGCCGCTCTCGAAGCCGGCGTTCCCGAGCAGTTGGGCGGCGGGGCACGGGCCGGTGCCGTCGGTGACGGCCCAGGTGAACCGGGTGCTGCCGGCCGCCCCCGACGCGAACGCGGCGGTCACCGTCACCGTCGTGGATCCGGCCTCGGCGGGCGTGCCGGCGATCCTGCCGGTGCCGCCGTCGATCGTGAGTCCGGCGGGCAGGCCCTCGGCCGAGAAGGTCGCCGCACCGGCGGCCGCGGGGGTCGCGATCAGGAGCTCGGCCGGCGTCCCGACGGCGGTGACCTGGTCGCCCGGGTGGGTGACCGCGGGCGTGTCGGGAAGGACGGCCCCCACGTTGACGGCGGCCCAGGCCGTCCCGACGGCGCGGTACGCGTCGCTGTCAGCGCCGTAGAGCTCGGCGGCGGCCTGGAGGGTGGCCGTGCGGGCCGCCGCGTAGTCGGTGGTGGAGGTCATGTGGACGGTCAGCGCGCGGTACCAGATGGCGGCCGCCCGGTCCCGGCCGATGCCGGTGACGCCGATGCCGCCCTGGGTGGGCGAGTCGTAGCGGACACCGTTGACCTCCTTCGCGCCGCTGCCCTCCGCGAGGAGGTAGAAGAAGTGGTTGCCGACCCCGGAGGAGAAGTGGACGTTCAGCCGGCCGATGCCCCGGTACCAGGAGTCGGGCGAGATGCCGTCCTTGGAGGGCTTGTCCATGTACCGCAGGGGGGTCCCGTTGCCGTTGAGGTCGAGCTTCTCGCCGATGAGGTAGTCGGGGGTGTCGGCGGCCAGGTCGGCGTGGAACTCCACCATGGAGCCGAGGATGTCGCTGGTGGCCTCGTTCAGGGCACCGGACTCACCGGAGTAGGCGAGGTTGGCCGTCGCGAAGGTGACGCCGTGGGTCATCTCGTGGCCGGCGACGTCGAGGCTGGTCAGCGGGTGGGTGTCGTCGACGCCGTCACCGAAGGTCATGCAGAAGCAGTCGTCGTCCCAGAACGCGTTCTCGTACCCGCTGCCGTAGTGCACCCGGCTGTAGGCGGCGGCCCCGTCGCCGCGGATCCCCGCCCGGCCGAAGGCGTCCTTGTAGTAGTCCCAGGTGGCTCCGACACCGAACTGGGCGTCGACCGCCGCCGACTCGCGGTTGGCCGACGTGCCGTCGCCCCAGCCGTCGTCGGTGGGCCGCGCGAAGACGGACCCGTCGCCGGAGCTCCGGTTGCCCAGGTCCGTGGTGTAGGAGCCGCCGCGGGCGGCGTCCCGCAGCTCGTACCCCGACCCGGTCGCCGTGGTGCCCACCGTGACCTCGCCGACGTGGACCCCGCGGCCGGCCCCGGTGCGCACGCCCTCGAAGGTCCGGAGCACCGTGCCCTCGGCCGCGTCGGTGACCATGTGCAGCTTGCTCGGGCCGCCGTCGGCGGCCGTTCCGGCGACCACGGTCTCCCAGGCCAGGCGCGGCGCGCCCTCCGCCGCCCAGACCACCAGGCGCGGCGCGCCCCCGGCCGGGGCGCCCGGTCGCGTGTCGAGCGCCGCCTCCCGGGCCGCCGCGGCCTCGATCGCGGGTGCGGTGCCGAGGCCGGCCAGCGGTGCGGTGGAGGCGCGGTCGACACCCTTGAGGGCCCCGTCGGCACCCTGGTGGACCACCAGGTCGCCGCCGAGGACGGGCAGTCCGGCGTAGGTGCGTTCGTAGCGCAGGTGCCGGGTGCCGTCGGCGTCGCGGATGACGTCCTTGGCGACCAGCTTCTCCTGGCCGGCGAGCCCCAGGCGCTGGGCGAGGGCGGCGCCCTGCCGGTCCGCGGCGGCCAGCGCGGCCGACCGGTCGGCGGCGGAGGGCGCCGGGGCCGGGGCGGCGGGGGCGACGGACGCGCCGCACATCGAGACGCCGGTCACCAGCAACGAGGTGGTGACGGCGAGCGGGACGAGCCGGCGCAGGGGAGCGGAACGGGACACGGGAACTCCTTTGTCTGCCGGCCGTCGGTGGGCCGGCTGCTGGATCCGCGCCGCGGGGGCGGCGCGGGTGGGCGATCGGTTCCGGGCATCGGGGACACCGGGGGCGGGCCACCGGGGTTCCGGGCGGCCCGAGGGGTCCGGGGAAGCTGCCGCGCCGCGGAAGTCCATCCCGCATGACGTGGGCATGACATGAATGGGGGCGCGCATCACCCCGGCCGGAGGCGCGGGACGCTCCATCGAGACTCGCGCAACGCCGGCTCCCCACAGCCCACTTGAGGAAGGGGAGACTCGGAGCATAGCCGCGATGCCGTGGAATCCTGTTGAACTGTGCTTGATTATGGGGTTTTCTGTTGGCGTTTCAGCCACCTCGGTGCCAGGAGCGCCGCCGACGAACGCGCCGATGGGCGCCCGTCCCACCGGGGTGCCGCGGCGGTCGGCCCCGGTCACCTGGCCCGATCACGGCGGCCGCGGCCGGCGTGATCGGCCGGATCCGCGCACCGCCTCCCCCGGACGGGGAACGCGCAGGGGCGGGGCGCGGGGCTGTCGGCCCCACCCCTACGCGCGCCGTTCCACCGCCCGGCCGGACGTCAGCTCCCGGTGGCATCGCTCCAGACGTCCGTGTAGCTCTTCAGGTTGGCGTCGATGTCCTTCCAGTCCGGTGTGAAGACGTCGACGCCCTTCAGCAGCGCGGCGAGCCTGGCGGCGTCCTCGCCGGTCGCCGGAACGTCGCCGCGGGCCGGGAAGCCACCGGCGACCGCGCTCACCTGACCCTGCACCGACTCGGTCAGCAGGAAGTCGAGCAGCATCCGCCCGTTGGCGGCGTGCGGGGCCGACTTCACCAGGGCGCCCGCGTAGGGCAGCGCGAAGGTGGAGGGCCTGCCGTCCGGCCCGGCGAGGAAGAAGATGCCCTGGTTCGGCATCGACCTGGCGTCGGCGTAGTTCATCTGCACGTCGCCGTTGGCGACCAGCAACTCCCCCTTGTCGACCTTGGCGGCCAGCGCGCCGGTGGACTTGGAGGGCCCCACGTTGTTCTTCTGGAGCTTCCGCAGGAAGTCGGCGGCCCCCCGGATGCCCCCGAAGTCGTGCATGGCCTTGATCAGCACGGCGGTGCCGTCGCCCGCCACGCCGGGGGTCGAGTACTGGAGCTTGCCGCGGAACCTGGCGTCCAGCAGGTCGTTCCAGGTCGCGGGGGGCTCGGGCAGTTGCCTGGTGTTGTGGATGAAGCACAGGTAGTTGTTGACCACGGTGGTCCAGGCGCCGTCGGCGTCCTTGTCGGCCGCGGGGACGGCGTCCGCCCCGGCCGGCCGGTAGGGGGTGACCAGTCCCCGGCCGACGGCCTGCTGGATGAACGGCGGCACCGTGACGATGACGTCCGCCTGGGTGTTGGACCGCTCCCTGAGCAGGCGCTGGACGATCTCGCCCGAACCGCCCTCGACGTACCTGACCCGGACGCCGGTCTTCGCGGTGAAGTCCTTGAAGACCTTGTCGTAGAAACCGCCGCCGTCGTCGGACTTGAGGCCGTCCGCGCTGTAGACGGTGACCTCGGCGGCGCCCTCGCCGGCGGAGGAGCCGCCGGCGCACGCGGCCGTCGATCCGGTGAGGGCCAGCACCACCGCGGCCGCCAGGGTCGTTCTGCGCAGGTCCTTCATGGGGGTGTCACTCCTTGCGGTAGGCCGCGGCACGGGACCGCGGCGGGTCGGAGCAGGTGGAGGAACAGTGTGGTGGGAGGAGGGGGCGGCGCAGCCGGGCGACAGGGTCGCGGGGCGGCCGGGGCCTCAGCGGTACAGGGCCCTCGTCCGGAGCCGCGAGCAGCCGATCAGTACCACCAGCGTGCTGGCCAGGAGGACCACGGCGAGCGCCGCGCCGGTGAAGACCGCGCCCCGATCGGTGGCGGCGAAGATCCGCACCGGCAGCGGGAGCCAGCCCGGGGGGTACAGCATCATCGTGATGCTGAGCTCACCCATCGACAGCGCGAAGCACAGGCCGAACGCGGCGTTCAGCGAGGGCAGCAGGAGCGGCAGGGTGACCCGCCGCAGCACCCGGGCGGGCCGGGCCCCGAGCCCGGCGGCGGCCTGTTCCAGGGCCGGGTCGAGCCGGGACGCGGCCGCCGCGACGGACTGGTAGGCGAAGGCGGTGACCCGGACGCTGTGGGCCAGGATGACGATGGTGCTGGTGCCGTTGAGCAGCACCGGCGGACGGCTGAACGCGACCAGCAGGCCCAGTCCCACCACCACCGAGGGCACCGCCACCGGCAGCATGAACAGGCCGTCCGTCAGCCTGCCCAGGCGCGGACCCGCGTTCCGGGCCGCGAGTGCCGCCCAGCCGCCGACCGCCAGCGCGACCACGCCGGCGATCCCGGCCGTGGCGAGGCTGGCGAACAGGGCGTCCCGGGACTCCCCGTGCGCCGCGTCCGCGTAGTGCGCGGTGGTGAAGGCGGAGGGCAGGACCCCGCTCCACGCCTTGGCGAAGGAGGCGGCCAGGACCGTCAGGAACGGCAGGGCGAACAGCGGCACGGCCAGCAGGAGGAAGGCGCCGCAGACCAGGGCGCGCCCGGCCCGGCTATGCACCAGCACGGCCGCCACCCCGCTTCCGACGGCCCCGCAGGCAGAGCCGGTACACGCCGTAGAGCGCGACCGACAGCAGGACGTTGACCACCGCGATGACACAGGCCGCCGGGTAGTCGGACTGCAGGATGGCCCGGCTGTAGACGAGCGTCGGCAGGGTCGTGACGCCCTTGGCGCCGGTGAACAGGACGATCCCGAACTCGTTGAGGCACATCACCAGGGCCAGGCTCCCGCCCGCCGCGAGCGCGGGCAGGGCCTCGGGCAGGATCACCTGGCGCACGATCCGCCACGGGCGGGCGCCCAGCGAGGAGGCGGTCTCGATCTGGGCGGTCTCCACCTGGGAGAACGCCGCGAGCAGCGGGCGCATCACGAAGGGCGTGAAGTAGGTGACCTCGGCGAGCAGGACGCCCCACGGGGTCGCGAGGAAGGCTATCGGGGTGCCGTCACCGCCCGTCAGGCCCGTCAGGACGCCGTTGGCCATTCCCGCGGAGCCGTAGATGAACACCAGGGCCAGCGCGATCAGGAAGGACGGGAACGCGAGGAAGGTGTCGATGAACCGGCCGAAGGCGCGGGCGCCGGGGAACGGGACGAAGGCGATCACCAGGGCCAGGAAGAACCCGAGGACGACGCAGCCCGCGGTCGCTCCCGAGGCGATCCAGACCGTGTTCCACAGCGCGTCGCGGAAGGCGGCCGAGGCCAGCACCTCCCGCCAGGGCTCCGCGGAGTGGCCGCCGCCCTCCGGTGCGAAGGACTGCAGGGCGACCAGCGCCAGTGGGTAGAGGAAGGCGAATCCCAGGGCGGCCAGCGGCGGGAGGAGCCACATCCCGGGGCGAAGGGTCCGGGTGCGGCCCGGTCGGGCGCCGGTCCCGCCGAGCACAGCGCTAGCCATCGGCGTCGCTCCGCGCGGGGGCGGGGGCGGGGGCGGCGCCGTCCGGCGGCGTGTCCAGCAGGATCGCGTCCGCGATGTCGAAGCCGAGCGTGACCGGGGCACCGGGGCCGACGGGGACCACCGGTCCGGCGAGGTCGGCGGTGATCCGGCGCCCGGCCGGGAGGTCGACCAGCAGCCGGTGGGTCGCCCCGCGCCACTGCACGTCGGCGACGGTTCCGCGCAGCAGGTTCACGGCATCGGACGCGTGGACGATCCGCACCTGGTGCGGACGGACGCACAGGGTGGCCGTCCGGCCGGCCGGCAGCGGGGTCGGCGCGGTGGCGCGCAGCGGCGTGCCGTCCAGGCGGACCGGTGTGCCCTGCGGGCCGGCGCCCGCCTCCACGGTCACCGGCAGCAGGTTGGCGCCGCCGACGAACGAGGCGGTGAAGGTGTCGCCGGGGCGGCGGTAGAGGCGTCGCGGTGTGCCGCAGTCCACCAGTCGCGCGTCCTTCATCACCGCGATGCGGTCCGCCAGGGTCAGCGCCTCGATCTGGTCGTGCGTCACGTACAGCATGCTGACGTCGGGCAGTTCACGGTGCAGGCGCGCGAGTTCGCTCAGCATGTCGGAGCGGAGCCGGGCGTCGAGCGCGGACAGCGGTTCGTCGAGCAGGAGCACGTCCGGGCGGATCGCGAGCGCCCGGGCGATGGCGACCCGCTGCTGCTGGCCGCCGGACAGTTCGCGGGGGTACCGCGCGGCGTAGGAGGCCATGCCGGTGAGTTCCAGTGCCTCGGACACCCGGCCCGGGATGTCCCGCCGGGCGACCTTGCGGGCCTTCAGGCCGAAGGCGACGTTGTGGTCGACCCGCATGTGCGGGAAGAGCGCGTAGTGCTGCACCACCATCCCGATGCCGCGCTCGTACGGCGGCAGGTCGGTGACGTCGCGTCCGCCGATGCGCACCCGGCCGCCGACGGGCTTGGTGAAGCCGGCGACGGTCCGCAGGGCGGTGGTCTTGCCCGAGCCGCTCGGGCCGAGCAGCGCGACCACCTCGCCGGGGGCGACGGAGAGGGTGAAGCCGTCCAGGACGACGGTGCCGTGGTAGGCGACGGTGACGTCCTGGAAGTCGATGCCGGACCGGCTGTGCGGGCCGGGGTCGGGAGGGGGTGCGGCGGATCGGTCCGCCGAGCGCGGGGGCGTTCGAGTGGCCAAGGGTGCGGTGTTCCTCTCACGTCGTGGACGGGGGCGGGGGGGGCGTTGGCGGGGCCTGGGACGGGGGCGTTGGCGGGGCCTGGGCGGGCGGGACCGGTCGGCGTCAGAGGCCGAGCAGGTCCGCGGTGGTCTCGGCGACGGCCGGTGAACAGGTCATGCCGCGGCCGCCCGGCCCGGTGACCAGCCAGGCGCCGTCGCGCACCTGCTGGCGGTGGACGACCTGGGTGGTGTCCACGCACTGCGCGTACACGCCGGCCCAGCGGCGCCGGACCGGCGGCAGCGCACGGCCCAGCAGGGACTCGACGAGCCCGGTGAGGTACGCGTAGGGGTCCTCGACGACGTCGAAGTCGAACGGCTCGTCGTAGGCGTGCGTGTCACCGATGGTCAGCCCGCCGTCGTTGCGCTGGACCATCAGCAGTTGCATCCGGTGCTCGGCGGCGGTCGGGTGCTGGGGCTGTCCGAGTGCGAGGGCGTCCAGCGCCGGGCCGCCGAAGCCCGGGTAGTAGCGGAAGCTGTCCCCGTCCGCGACCGAGGTGGTGAGCTGCTCCCCCAGCGGGTCGGTCTGCATCATCTGCAACCTGACCCGGCGGACCGGAAGTTCGGGGTCGAGTTCGCGCACCAGGCCGCCGAGGTGGGCGCCGGTGCACAGGACGACCGCGTCGCCGTAGTGCACGTCGCCGCGGTCGTCGCGCACCGCGGTCGCGCCGACCAGCTCGCGCACCTCCCGGCCGGGCAGGAAGGTGTACCGGCCACTGGCCCGCAGGGCCGCGCGGAGTGCGGGCTGGGCGGTGCGCGGCTCGACCGAACCGTCCCTCGCGCAGTGCAGGGCGGCGAGGAACTCCCCGCGCAGGGCCGGGTTCAGGGCCCGGGCCCCGGCGGGGTCCAGCAGGGTGAAGCCGCGGGCCGCGGCCCCGGCACCCCGGGCCGCCTCCTCGGCGACCGCCAGCTCCGCCTCGGTCCGCACCAGGGTGAGCGAACCGTTCGCCCGGAAGCCCAGCTCCGGGACCTCCGCGCCGATCTCCCCCCAGAGCTGCCTCGCCCGTTGAGCGACCGCCAGCTCCTCGCCCTCGGCCCGGCCGCTGACCCAGACCAGGCCGAAGTTGCGTACCGAGGCTCCTCGGGCCTCGGCCTCGCGCTCGATGTGGACCACCCGATGACCGCGCTTGATCGCGTGCCAGGCGTGCATGGTGCCCAGGACGCCTGCGCCGATGACTATGAGTCGCATGCCCGGAAAGCTGTCCCGCATGTGTTACACGCTCAGTTCCGTTCTGTTAACGGAAGGTGACATTCATAAAGGGACTAGACCCGTTATGGATTCGTTATATCTCACCCGCCCCACGAGCACCAGGAGTCGCACCGGGGCCCGCGACCACCCCGACGGCGGCGGGCTCCGCGGTGCCGCGCGAGCCCGGCCGGACCCCGGGGCGGAGGGCCGGGCGGAGGGCCGGGCGGAGGGCGGGGCGGAGGGCGGGGCGGAGGGCGGGGCCCGCGCCCTCCCGATGACAACGAATGCGTAAAGCCCCGGGACGGCATCCCGGCCGTCGCCTCACCTCTCGATACCCGGCGCACCCGTGGCGGGCGGCTCCCGGAAGGCCTCCGGCGGCGAATCCGTACCCCTGCGGCCAATCGGAGGCCAGCGTTCTCCCACGGCGATCGACGCCGCCCCGAACCAAACCCCAAGTAACCGAATATTTCCACGAGTTGAACGTTGGAATTCGCGCATCCGACAGGGTCGCACAGCCATACGGTCGTGCTATGCTCCCAGCCATTCAGAGCACAACTCCCCTCCTTTGCAAGAAGATTGGAGGTGAAGAACCATGTTGAGCTTCTCCGGTCAGGTTGGCAGTACCGCTACCGGCGGTGCTTTCGTCCAGGTGGCACCCGGCGCCAGCACGACGTGCGGCGGCGGTAACTGCTGCTGCTCCTCCTGCTGCTCCTGGTAGTTCTCGTTCCACTCTCGAAATGCCGGGCGGGGCGCTTTTCCGGTCCCGCCCGGCGTCCATTCCCCACCCGTTCCCACGCTGCTCCGGTCGCCACTCTCCCGTCCCCAGAGAAGGACAGAAGATGTCGCTGAAAGACTCCCAAGAAGCCCTCTCCGAATACCTGAACCGCAACGCGCACCTGTCCTCGGTGACGGCCTTCGGCCAGCAGCACACCTCGGTGTCCAGCCACAGCGCGACGACCGTGGTCCGCGCGCCCGAGGCCGTGGTGCGCGGCCGCTGGAGCCCCGTCGTGGAGGGCTTCGTGGGCGAGGAACTCCTCCTCAACCACCGCCGCAGCGGCCGCGACCTGGGCATGCAGCTCGGCGTCTCGCGCTACCTCGGCCACGACGCGGTACTCTCCAGCGCCCACGCCGACCTGCGCGAGCGGCTCGACGGAGCGGTCGCGCTGCCCGCGCACCGCAGGCTGCGGAGCGGGCTCACCTCCACGGTGGTCTCCCGGCGCAGCGGTCGGCGGTTCTCCGGCAAGGCCGTGTCGCTCGACGACCTGGCCACCGTCCTCTGGCACGGTCAGGGCGTCTCCGGCACCCTGCCGGTACCCACTGCCCAGGACCCGGACGCGGCGATCGCGCTGCGCAACGCCCCGTCCGGCGGCGGCCTCTACCCGGTCCGGCTCGCCGTCCTGGCGCAGAACGTCAAGGGGTTGGCGCCGGGCGCCTACGAGTACCAGCCGCACAGCCACACCCTCCACCCGCTGCGGCGGACCCCGATCGACCTCGCCGAGCAGGTGCAGGCCGTCGACATCGACCTCGCCAAGGTCGCCTTCGCGCTCGTCTACGTCTACGACATGTACGTCAACAGCCAGAAGTACGGCGACAGCGGACTCGTCTTCGCGCTGATCGAGGTCGGCGGGATCTCCCAGAACATCCACCTCGCCCGCACCGAGCTCGGTCTGATCGCCTGCGACCAGGGCGGCTACGACAAGCACACCCTCGAAAAGACCCTGGGCCACGACGGCACGTCACGCCACGTCGTCCACTTCACGCTCGTCGGACACGGAGAGGTCTGAACCCGCATGACCGTGGAAACATCGACCGGGGCGGCGGCCGCGCCCCGCCTGGGCCTGGCACCCTCCGTACGCCTCCTCGCCGTCGAGCCGGACGTCATCCGGCTGCGCTGGGGCATCTGGAACTTCCAGGAGGTGACCGTCGACCTGCGGGCCGAGTCACCGGCCGTCCGGACGGCGCTGACCGGCTTCCTGCACGAACTGGCCGACGGGCGGACGGCCGAGGCGTCCTTCGACGGGAACACCGACCTGTCCCCCGTCGAACGGGCGAACCTGCGGCTGGTGCTGGACGAACTGCGGCAGGCCGGCTTCCTCGCGCTCGACCGGGCCTCGGAGCGCGGCACGGACATGGCGCGGGTCCTGCTCGGGAACCTGGAGCTCTACGGCACGGACGAGGGCGGCGGCGCCAGTGTCGCCTTCGCCGCCGACTCGCCCACCGCCGAGGCCTACGTCGCGGGCCAGGCGAGCGCGCTGGGCACCACCATCGAGGTGCTGCCCGCCGAGTTCATGCGGGAACTGCAGGGCGCCGACCTCACCTCCGGCATGGGCGGGCTGACGGCCGCCGACACGCTCAAGCGGCTGACCGTACTCACCGAGCGGCACGACTCCCTGGTGGTGTCCGTCAGCCGGGCCTCGATCCTGACGCTGCGCAACCTCAACCGGCTCGCCTGCCATCTGGAGAAGCCGGTGGTGGTGGGGCTCGTCGACGGCCCCTTCGCCACCGTGGTCGGCGCCGAGAGCCCGCGGACCGGCTGCCTGGAGTGCTTCGAACAGCGGTCACTGGCCCGGCTGGAGGACCACGTCAGCTACCACGCGTTCGTCGGCACCGGCGCCTCCGGCGCGATCGGCGGGGCCAGCGGGATCGAGGCGATGCTCTGCGCGTTCCTCGTCAACGAGGCCGTCCTGCTGCGTGCGCTGGGCACCTCGCGCTTCCTCGGCCGCGCGCTGAGCATCTACCTGCCGACCTACGAGATCCAGGCCCAGGACGTGCTGCGGATCGGCACCTGCCCGGCCTGCGGACACGTCGCGCGCGACATCGTGCACGAGATCAACGTCAACAGCCGGGTCGTCGTCGACCGCCACGTCCGCAACGCCCTCGGAGCGTCCTGATGAACGGCCCCACGACCCGCGGCTACCCGGGCATGACCACCGCGCTCTCCCGGTTCGCCAGGATCGGCGGGAACCAGGGCGGGATCCTGCCCGGCATGCTCGTCTCGGTCGCGGCGGTGGAGGGCGAGCCCTACCTGCGCTCGGCGACCGCCGCGATGCCCCAGTACCACCGGCTCGCGATGAACGACCCGCACATGCAGATGCAGTACCACCTGGCGGGCTACGGGGTCACCAACGAGGAGGCGGTGACCCGGCTGACCGGCGAGGCGGTCGAGCGGTACGCGGCGATCATGGCGATGCCGCTGTTCCAGGAGCGCGTCGAGTACGCCTCCTACCGCTCCCTCTCCTCCCGGCACCCGTGCATGCCACTGGAGTTGCTCGGCGTCTTCGAGGAGGACCAGCAGCGCCGGATCGCGGGCATGATGCACCAGTACTCGCCCGAGCCGCCGACCGAGGACGACGTCATCGCCTGGATCGCCTGCCCGTCGCTGACGCGGCCCGGCCAGGACGTCTACGTGCCGGCGCAGTTGGTGTTCCTGGGCTTCCGCAACAGCGGGCTCCACGGCGACAAGATGTTCACGCCCTCCTTCTCCACCGGCACCGCGGCCCACGTCTCGCTCGACAAGGCCCTGCTCGGCGCCCTGGTCGAGGCCGTGCAGATCGACGCCTTCATCCTCAACTGGTACACGGACGCGAAGGCTCCCGTCCTCGACCTCGACCTCGACGCCGACGGCCGCGAGCTGCTCGCCGCCTCGGGGCTGCCGGCCGACGGGCCCTACGACGTCCGGGCGACGTACCTGACCCGTCCCGAACTCCCGCTGCCGAACATCGGGATCACGCTCGTCCGGCGCGACCGCAAGCTGCCGCACATCGCCTTCGGGCTGCAGGCCGACCCCGACCCGCGCTACGCGCTGCTGCGCGGGTCGGCCGAGGCGACCACCATCCTCGGCATCGGCATGTTCAGCACCGTCTTCGACCTGCCGAACGTGCACTTCGCCCAGCACAAGTCCGCCTACACCGACCTCGACACCAACGTCCTGTACTTCGCCGGACCGGGCGACGCCGAGCAGAAGCTCGCCGTCGTCGAGAGCCGCACCGACGGGCGCCTGGACTTCGGCGCGCTGCCCGCCTACGCGGCGGACGACCGCTCGGCGATCCGCCGGCTCCTGTCCGACCTCGCCGGGGTCAGTGAATGGGCGAGCTACCTCGACATCACCCCGCCCGAACTCGCCGACACGCCCTGGAAGGTGGTCCGGGTCCTCATCCCCGAACTGCTCAGCATGTGCCTTCCCGGTTTCCCGGCGGGCCGGCACCCCCGGATGCGCGCTTACGGGGGTGTGACCAATGTGGTCCCACACCCGCTCCCTTGACGTCCTGCTCCTGGTCACGACCGTCGCCCCCGCCGAACTGGTCAGGGTCGCGACATCCTTCGGCCCCGCCGGGCGCGGCGAACGGGCACGGACCGCACGGACCGCCGGGCTGGGCGTCCCGGCGGCGTACCTGGCCGTCACCGGCCTGGCCGCCGCCCTCGTCCTGTCCGCCGGCACCGCGCCCGCCTCCCTGGGCCGGTGGGCGGCCGGTCCGCTCTGGGTGCTCGCCGCCGTCGGCGCCGGCTGCGCGCTGGTGGGCCTGGAGTTCGTGGTCGGCGCCGCGCCGAAGGTCCTGCGCGGGGCGCGGGGCCTTCGCCTCGGCGTCCGGCGCGGGCCGGGCGCCGCCGGCCCGGCGTTCCTGGTCTCCATCGCCCTGACCGCCGTCGCCGAGGAGGTCCTGTACCGCGGGCTGTGGATCGGCACGCTCCACGAGCGGCTCCAGTTCCCCGCCTGGCTCGCCATCGGCTGCGCCGCACTCGGCTACGCGCTCGGACACCTCTTCTTCGGTGGCCTGACCGTCGTTCAGAAGCTGCTCTCCGGAGCCGTGTTCGGGACGCTGCTGACCGCCTCGGGCAGCCTGGCCGTCCCGCTGGCCGCGCACCTCGCCCAGAACCTCACCGTCTACGCCCTGGCACGGAAGCAGGCGAGCGCCCCATGACCGTACCCGCGTACGCGGCCGGCTGCGTCCTCGCCGTCGCCGGGTGGCTCGCCCTGTACCGGCTGCCCTTCGCCGACCCCGCCCGCAGACGGCGGACGGCGCTGTGGCTGGCGGACCGGACCGGGCTGCGGCCCGACCCGGCCTTCGCCGTGTTCGCGACCTCCCTGTACCTCGGCCTGGCCGCCGCCGTCCTCGCGGTGCTCCTGCCGCTGACCGACCTCTCGCTCGACCAGGTCGTCGGCCGGCCGTCGACGGCCCTCCTGTTCGGCCTGCCGCTGGCGGTCCTCGGCACGTCCAGCCTCAACATCCTGTGCGTGTCGCTCCTCTACCGGGCCGCCCCGCGCGTCGACGTGCCGGGCGAGATCGCCCGGATCCGCTGGATCGCCTCGATCCTGACGCTGCCCCGGCGCTACCGGTGGATCGTCCCGGCGACCGCCGCGCTCTTCGAGGAGCTGGTCTTCCGGGGGGCCGTCCTGCTGGGCCTCGGCTCCCTGCACAGCGGCTTCGCGTTCGCCGCGGTGTTCAGCACCCTGCTGTTCGCCGCCGGGCAGGTCGTGCTCGTCTCGACCCCGGTCCAGGCGTACGTGATGGCCACGTCGAGCATCGCCCTGGGCACGGTCGGCAGCCTGCTGATCGCGGCCACCGGCAGCATCCTGCCCGCGCTGGTCCTGCACATGTCCTTCGCCGGCTTCTACACCACCATGAGCGCCACTGCCAGGCCGCAGGGCGCGAACACCCGGAGGCCCAGCCTGTGACCACGAAGCGGTCGAACCCGCCCCCCGCCCCCGCCCGGCCGGACGACGAGGTGGTGGCCCGGGTCGAGCACCTGACCGTCGCCTACGGCCCGCTGGTCGCCGTCCGCGACGTGTCCTTCCGGGTGTCCGCCGGCGAGATCCTCGGACTGGTCGGTCCCAACGGCTCGGGCAAGACCTCCGTGGTCGAATCGGTCGCCGGACTGCGCGGGGCCGTGCGCGGCGGTTCGGTCACCGTCCTCGGCCTCGACCCGCACCGGGACCGCGACCGGGTCGGCCCTCTGGTCGGTGTGCAACTCCAGGAGTCGCAGTTCCCCAGCCGCACCCGGGTCGGCGAGCTCTGCGACCTCTACGAGGCGATCTACCGCGCGCCGGGCGCCGCCGCGGCGCTGCTGGAGACGTTCGGGCTCGCCGACCGGCGGCGCAGCCTCGTCGCCGACCTCTCCGGCGGGATGCGCCAGCGCCTGGCCCTGGCCCTGGCGCAGATCGGCGCGGTGCGGCTGGTCGTCCTGGACGAGCTGACGACCGGGCTCGATCCCGAACAGCGCCGCGCGACCTGGAGTGCGGTGCTGGACCTGGCCGCGCGCGGCGTCGCGGTGCTGCTCACCTCGCACCACATGGACGAGGTGGAGGCGCTGTGCGGCCGGGTCGCGGTGCTGCGCGCCGGTGAACTGCTCGCCCTGGACACCCCGGCCCGCCTGACCGCCGCGCACGGCGGACCGGCCACCTTCTCGGTCGACCTCGGCGGGACGGGCGCCGACCGCCCGCCGCTCGACGCGCTCGACCGGCTCGGGCTGGAGCGGCGGCCCGCGGCCGCCGGGCGGTGCCTGGAGCTCACCGGGAGCTTCCCGGAGGACTACAACCGCGTCGTCCGGGTGCTGGCGGACGCCGGCCTGCCGGCGTCGATCGTGAGCCACCGGGCGCCCACCTTCGAGGACGCCTATCTCAGGCTCGTCGACACCGCACCCTCCGAAGGGAGCCGCTGAGGATGAAGACGCTGGCCCACGTCGTCCGGTTCGAGAGCCTGCGCATGGCGAGGAACTTCGCCCCGGTGTTCTTCGCGCTCGCCTTCCCCGTCCTGATGCTCGGCATGTTCGGCGGCATCTACGGCAACGAGCCGTCGAGCCAGTTCGACGGCCGGGGCACCGTCGACATGTCCGTGCCCGCCTATCTCGTCCTGGTGGTCTCGGTCACCGGGCTGATGAGCTTTCCGCTGGGACTGGCCGAGTACCGGGACCGCAAGGTCCTCAAACGCTTCCGGGCCACACCTGTCGACGCCTCCGCCTTCCTGTTCGCCCAGGGGCTGGTCAACCTCCTGCTCAGCCTGGTGGGCGCGGCGCTGCTGGTCGCGGCCGGCTACCTGTTCTTCGGCCTCCACCTGCCGGCCACCGCCTCCGCCGCCTTCGCCACGCTCGGCGCGCTGCTCCTGGCCACCGCCGCGACGTACGCGATCGGCGGCGTGATCGCGGCGCTGGCGCCGTCGGAGCGGGCGGCGACGGCGGTCGCCAACCTCGTCTACTTCCCGATGATCTTCCTGTCCGGCGCGACCGTCCCGCTGCAGATCTTCCCCGCGGCGATGAGGACGATCAGCGACGCCCTGCCCGCGACGTACGCCGTGAAGCTGCTGCAGCACACCTGGCTGGGCAGCTCCACCAACGTCGCCCTGGACATCGGCGTGCTGGCCGGCGTCCTGGTGCTCGGGTCGGTCGCCGCCGTGCGGCTGTTCCGCTGGGAGTAGCCGCGGTGACCGATGACAACGTCCTCGCCACCGCCTACCTGACCGCTGTCGCCCGCGCCGGAGCCACCTCGGCGGGCCTCCTGCGGGACCCGTACGCGGCCCGCTTCGCCGAGCGGTGCCCGAGCGCCGTCCTCGGCGTCATGCGGCACACCGCCGGACCGTCCGCGGTGGTGGCGCGGACGGTCGCCGTCGACCGGCTGCTGTCCGAGCTGCTGGCCCGCGAACGGGCCGAGGTCTGCGTCAACCTGGGCGCGGGCTTCGACAGCCGCCCCTACCGGCTGGCCTGGCCGGCCGGAGCCCGGGTGGTCGAGGTCGACCACGCGGCCGTCCTCGACGTCAAGGACGCCCTCCTCCCGGCCGCCGAGGCCCTCGTGCCGGTCGAACGCGCCCGCTGCGACCTCGGCGACCTCGACGCCCTCGCCCGGCTTCTGGCGCCGCGCACGACCGGGCGACGGGTCGTGATCCTGGCCGAGGGCCTGCTCACCTACCTTCCGCCGGCCCACCTCACCGCGCTCGCCCGCTGCCTGGCGGGCCTCGGCGCCTCCGCCCACTGGATCTGCGACGTCCTGTCCGTCGACTCCGCCCGCGCCCTCACCGAGGCGGCGCAGTCGGCCGGGACCCGGCTGGACATGTTCGGTCTCACCGACCCGGGCGTCCTCGAAGCCGGCGGCTGGCAGTGCGAACACCTCGAACTCCTCCCCACCGCCCGACTGGCGCCCCGGACCGGCCACACCGGCCACACCCCCCGGACCGCCACCAGCGCTCTCCTGCCGGACGGTGTCCTGACGCTGCGGGCGTCGCCTCCCGCCCGGGACTGAGCCGCCGGGGACTGGGCCGCCTCCAGCGGCACCCGACGAGCGGTGCGGGGCCCGCCAGCCTTCAATGGAACGAGGAGGTACGGACCGGCAGCAAGGACCCGTCACAGGAGCCGAGCCCTCGGAGTGAGACGGATGAACACCCCTGACGACAGCCCGCCGCCCGCGCAGGCGGGGGCGGTGGTCGGTCCCGAGGGGGTGCCTCATCGCGCCGAGAACGACGCCCTGGTCGAGATCCTGTTCACCCAGAGCCGGCTGGGCGTGCTGCTGTTCGACCCGGACCTGCGCCTGCTCCGGTCGGGGCCGCACCCCGCCGGACCGGCGCCGCTGCCCCCCGACGACCCCGTCCCGGAACGTGCCGCGCGGGGGCGCCGCGCGGGCGACCGGCACGACGGCGCGGGTGCCGCGGACCCGCTCGCCGGCGCACGGCCGGCGGATCTGTTCGTGCCGCAGGACGCGGCGCGGATCGAGGAACGGCTGCGGGAGGCGATCACCACCGGTACCGCGTTCCACGACCTCGTGATCCGGGCCCGCCCGGCCGGCCGCCCGGACCGCGACCGCGTGGTGGCCATGTCGGCGCTGCCCGTCATGGCCGGTGGCGTCTGCCGGAGCCTGGCGGTCCTCCTCACGGACGTGACCGAGGAGGAGTGGTTCGCGCAGCGGGCGCGGCTCGTCGGACGGGCGGCGGCGACCCTCGGCATCCCGGTGGACATCGACGGCAACGCCGAGGCCGTGGCCGCGGTCATGGTCCCCGCCTTCGCCGACCTCGCCGCCGTCGACGTGGTGGAGACCGCGGTGGTGGGCGACGAACTCGGAGACCTGGCGAAGGGCACACCGCTGCGCCGGATCGCGGTGGCCTCGGCCCACGGCCCCTGGCCGGACGCGCTGCCCGCCCGCGGCTCCGTGATCCAGGCCACCGAGGAGGAGAAGGGCCGTCTGCTCGACGGGCCGCCGCGCTTCGCGACCGACCCGCCCCCCGCCGAGGACCCGGAAACGGCCGTCCGCGCGCTCCTGCGACGCGTGCCCGGAGCCGGCTCCTGCATGGTGGTCCCCCTGCGGGCCCGCGGACAGGTGGCCGGCTCGCTGACCCTGTGGCGCGGGCGGGAGCGTGCGCCGTTCGAGGCGCGCGACGCCGAACTGCTGGAGATCATCGCCTCCCGTGCCGGGCTCGCCCTGGACAACGCCCGTCGCTTCACCCGTGAGCAGCGGACCGCCGAGACCCTGCAACGCAGTCTGCTCCCCCACCGCGTCCGCACGGTGACCGGTGCGGAGTCGGTCGGCATCTACGTACCGGGGCGGACCCCGGCCCGGACCGGCGGCCGCTGGTACGACGTCGTGCCGCTGTCGGCCACCCGCGTCGCCTTCGTGGTCGGCCGGGTCATGGGGCACGGTCCGACCGCCGCGGCGGCGACCGGACGGCTGCGCACGGCCGTGCGCACGCTCGCCGACCTGGACCCGGCCCCGGACGAACTGATGACCCACCTGGACGACCTCGTGCTGCGGATCGCCGCCGAACAGGACCCCGCCGACCCCGACGGCCTGGTCGAGGGCGCCACCTGCCTGTACTGCGTCTACGACCCCACGACCGGCCGCTGCTCGATGGCGAGCGCCGGACACCCCCCGCCGGTCTCGCTCAGGCCCGGCGGGGAGGTCCGGACCGTGGCGTTGACGCCCGGCCCGGCACTCGGACTGGGGGGATCGCCCTTCGAGCCGGTCGAACTCCCCACCGACGACGGCGACCTGCTGGTGCTCGCCTCCGCCTCGCTCGACGGCGACGCGGCCGGAGCCGTCCCGGTCGGCCCGCTCCTGGACGCGGCGAAGGCGCACGACTTGGCCGACGGAGGGCTCCAGGCGCTGGGGCACGCCATGGTGCGCGCCCTGCTCAGCGACACCGCGGGCGACGACGCCGCCCTGCTGCTCACCCGTCTGCGGCGCACGCCGACCGGTTCGGTCCGCGGCTGGGAGTACCCCGCCGACGAGGAGGTGGTCGCCCGCAGCCGGGCCGACGTCACCGCCGAACTGACCGCGTGGGGTCTGGACGACCTGGTGTTCACCACCCAACTCATCGTCAGTGAGCTGGTCACGAACTCCATCCGCTACGCCGGCGCCCCGATCCGCGTGCGGCTGATCAAGGACGAGTACCTGATCTGCGAGGTGTCCGACCCCAGCCAGACGCAGCCCCATCTGCGCAGGGCCAGGCTCTCCGACGAAGGGGGCCGCGGGCTCTACCTCGTCGCCCAGCTCACCCACCGTTGGGGGAGCCGCTACACGGCGGACGGCAAGACCATCTGGACCGAGCAACGACTGCCCGGGCCGGGGCACGCCCCCGGCTGAACCGCCCGACGAGCACCGGCCCCGTACCGGTGTCCCGCTCAGGTGCGGCGGCCGAAGAGCGGGCCGAGGACGAGTTCGGCCGCGCCCGCGGCGACGGCGAGCCGGCCGGCGGTGCTGACGGAGACCGGGACGGGCTGCCAGTCGGTGTCCGGGATCCGGGCCGCGATCTGTGCGGTGACACCGGCGAGGTAGGTGTCGGGGTCGGCCAGGACCACCCGGCCGCCGAGGACCACCCGGTCGATGTCGAGCAGCCGGACGAGGTTGGCGACACCCACCCCGACCAGGTCGGCGGCGGCGGCGTGGTCGCCGCGCCGCAGTTCGGCGAGGCAGAGCACCTCCAGGCAGCCGCGGTTGCCGCAGTCGCAGAGCGGCCCGTCGATCCGCACGGTCTGGTGTCCGAACTCGCCGGCGTTGGTACGGGTGCCGCGATGGAGGGCCCCGTCGAGGAGCAGGCCGGCGCCGAGGCCGGCGGCGAGGTGGACGTAGGCGAGGCCGCTGCCCGGTCCGGGATCGGTCGGGGCCTCGGCCAGGGCGGCGGTGTTGGTGTCCTTGTCGACGACGACGGGCAGGCCGTGCAACCGGGCGGCGAGTTCGTCGCGCAGGGGGTAGCGGTCCCAGCCGGAGCCGCGGGCGCCGGGCGGCGTGAACCAGTGGAGGATGCCGGCGGTGTGGTCGAGCGGTCCGCGGCAGCCGACCCCGACCCCGAGCAGCCGGGCCCCGACCGGGCGGGCAGCGGCGACGCGGTCGACCTGCTCGACGATGAGGCGGACGGCGTCCGCCGGCGTGATGCCGAGCTCCACCGGCTGGGTGTGGACGAGGTGGTGGTGGCCCGCGAGGTCGACCAGGAGGACGGTCAGCTCGTCGCGTTCCAGGTGGACGCCGACGGCGCAGGCGGCCTCGGCGCGCAGCCGGAGCAGGGTGCGGGGCTTGCCGCCGGTGGAGGCCGCCTGGCCGGCCTCGACGATCATGCCGTCGACCAGCAGCCGGGCGGTGATCTTGCCGATCGCCTGCGGGGTGAGGCCGGTCCCGGTGGCGAGTTCGACGCGGCTGCTGCCCTGCGGGGCGGCCCGGAGCAGGCCGAGGGCGAGGGCCGCGTTGTGGTCCCGCAGTCCGGTCAGATTGGTGCCGGCCGGCCGGCTGCTGCCGGACGGACCGGGGTGCGACGTCGTCATGGGGTCATTGTTCCTGGAACGGCAAGGGGGCTTGCACTTAGGAAACACTGTTGATTAAGTAGGGACATGACTTCCGTGAGCACCCCCGTCGCCCACCACCCCGTCCGGGTCGCCGTGGTCGGCTACGCCCTCGCCGGCGCCGCCTTCCACGCCCCGCTCATCGCCACCACCCCGGGCCTGCGGCTGGACGCCGTCGTCACGGCCGATCCGGGCCGTCGCGCGCAGCTCCGCACGGAACACCCGCGGGCCCGCGCCGTCGACACCACCGAACGGCTGCTCGCCGACCCGGAGGCCATCGACCTGCTGGTCATCGCCTCCCCCAACCGCAGCCACGTGCCGCTGGCCCGCGCCGCGCTGGAGGCCGGACTGTCCGTCGTGGTGGACAAGCCGGTGGCCGGCACCTCCGCCGAGGCGATCGCCCTGGTGGAGCTGGCCGAGGCCCGCGGCCTGATGCTGACGGTCTTCCAGAACCGCCGCTGGGACGCCGACTTCCTCACCGTCCGACGCCTGATCGCCGACGGCGCACTCGGCCGGGTGCACCGGTTCGAGTCCCGCTTCGAGCGCTGGTGGCCGGAGGTCACGGCGCGCTGGCAGGAGTCCGCCGACCCGGTCGAGGTCGGCGGCATCCTCCCCGATCTGGGCAGTCACCTGATCGACCAGGCCCTCACCCTGTTCGGCCCGGCCCTCCAGGTGTACGCCGAGGTGGACACCCGCCGCGACGGCGCCGTCATCGACGACGACGTCTTCCTCTCCCTCACCCATGCCGGCGACGTCCGCTCGCACCTGTGGATGAGCGCGCTCTCCGGCCAGTCGGGACCGCGCATGCGGGTGCTCGGCGACCGCTCCGCCTACACCGTGCACGGCATGGACCCGCAGGAGGCCGCACTGCGCGACGGGCGGCGCCCGGGCCCCGGCTGGGGCGAGGTCCCCGAGGCGGACCGCGGCCTGCTCGGCACCGGGGACGGCACCACCGCGCACCCCTCGCTCCCCGGGGACTACCCCGCCTTCTACGCCGGAGTGGCCCGCGCCCTGACCGAGGGCACGCCCCCGCCGGTCGACCCCCGCGACGCCGTCGCCGCCCTGGTCGTCATGGAGGCCGCCCGCCGCTCGGCCGCCGAGGGCCGCGCCATCACCCTGGCCGACGAGAGCCGCACCGGCGCCCTGGCCGGAGGGAGCTCCCGATGACCGGCGACGCGACCACCGCCCTGATCCACCGGATCGAGGACCAGGAACGCCACCTGCGGCTGCCGCGCTTCGACAACGAGGACGCCTGGCTGCTCGGCACCCTGCTGGTCGGGCTGGCCCGCGCCGAGGGGGCACCCGTGGTGGTGGACATCCGACGCAACGGCCAGCAGCTCTTCCACTACGCGCTGCCGGGCAGCTCCGCCGACAACGACGCCTGGATCCTGCGCAAGGCCCGCACCGTGGACCGCTACGGCCACTCCTCGTACCTGGTCGGCCTGCGGTTCGCCGCCAAGGGCGGGAGCTTCGAGCAGGACTCCCGGCTCGACCCGGACACCTACGCCGCACACGGCGGCGCCTTCCCGATCACCGTGGAGGGCGTGGGAGTCGTGGGCACGGTCGCCGTCTCCGGCCTCGCCCAGGCGGAGGACCACCGCCTGGTCGTCACCGCCCTCGAACGGCACCTGGACCGCCTCGCCGCGCCCGCCTGACCGGGGCACGGGCGCCGACCGGTCCCCGGTCCCCGGTACCGGCCCGGGTCCGGCCACCGCCGTCGTCGTGCGTCAACACCAAGCCACCCGAGCACAGTTCGCCCTCGACATCGGCCAGCAGCTCGCCGCCCTGATGCTCGATCCCGAGTTGGCGGCCGGGGTGCAGCCGGACAACCACGCGGCTACACGCCGGAGGCGTCGGGCAGGATCATCGCGTCATACAGCGGCGAGTCGTCGGCGTGCTTGATCTGGCCGATGATCTCGTAGCCCCACCGTACGTAGGCCCCGTGCGCGGGCTGGTTGTCGATGATGCAGGTCAGCGTCGTCCAGGGTTGCTGTCGTCCGGTGATCCACTCGTCGTGGAGGCGGCGGCCGACGCCCCGGTTGGTGTGGGCGGGCAGGACCATCAGTTCGCGGAGCCATCCGACGCCCCGTTCCTGTGCGGCCGCGCGGAGCTCCTCGGGGCGCCGGTCGCCGAGGGCCTGCCACCAGGCCCGGTCCTCGGGAAGGGTGACGCCGTGGACAAGACCGATGAGAGCGTCGTCCGCAGAGGCGGTGACGCACTCGAAACCGTCCATCTCCAGCGCGCCGCTGAGACGGGCGCGGAAGGAGTCGACGGAGAAGAACGGATCGCCCTGGTAGGGCGGTACGTCGTAGACCCGGGCGTACACCTCGACCAGCTGGTCGAGGATCCGGGCGGTGTCGGTGGCACCGTGGCGTTCCAGGCGGAGATCGGCAAGGGGCATCGGGGGGTCCTCTCTCAGGCCGCGCAGGCGGTGATCAGGTCGACCATGTCACGTGCGCGGGGTTCGGGGTGGTGGTTCAGGCCGGTGGTGGTCCGGTCCACCGGATCAGGGGCTGGTGTGTTGGGTGGCTGAGCAGGCAGGATCGGTGCATGCGGCTTTTGGTTCTGGGTGGTACGTGGTTTCTCGGCAGGGCTGTGGTGGATGGGGCGCTGGCCAGGGGGTGGTCGGTGAGCACGTTCAGTCGTGGCCGGTCCGGCTCGCCGGCGCCCGGGGCCGAGCATGTCCGTGGAGACCGTACGGTGGCCGCCGACTTGCGTGGTCTCGCCAGCCTCGGGCCCTGGGATGCGGTGATCGACACCAGCTCCACCGAACTCTCGCCGCGCGGCGTGCTGTTGAGCGCGCAGGTGCTTCGGCCGCAGGTCCGGCACTGGGTCCACGTGTCGACGGTGTCGGTCTACCAGGGCTGGCCGCACGAGGAACTGACCGAGGACTGCCCGGTGCTGAGTGCCCGGTGGACGCCGACGAGACCTTCGGCTACACCGGGCCTGACGGCTCGCCGACCATCTACGGCTTCCAGAAGGCGGGGGGCGAGAGGGCTGTCGCTCGCGAGTTCGGCGAGGACGTGACGTTCTTGCGTCCTGGGGTGATCCTCGGGCCCGGGGAGTACGTCGGCCGGCTGCCGTGGTGGCTGGGCAGAGCGGCCCGCGGTGGTCCGATCGTGGCGCCGACGCCGGCTACCCGGCGAATCCAGCCCGTGGACGTGCGAGACGTTGCCCGTTTCGCGCTCGACCGGGCCGGCGCGGCCGCGGGTGGCGCCTTCAACGTCACCCACCCGGTCGGGTTGTCGTTCGCGGACTTCCTGGCGGAGTGCCTGCGGGTGACCGGTGGAACGGGCGCGCCGGTGTGGGTCGACAGCGGGGTGCTCGCCGACCACGGAGTAGCGGAGTGGACCGAGCTGCCGCTGTGGCGCACTCACACGGGGGTGTGGAGCGTCCGGTCGGACAAGGCCGTCGCCGCGGGTGCGCGGTTCCGGCCGATAGAGCAGACGGTCCGGGAGACGTGGGCGTGGCTCCAGGGCGGTGGCCAGTTGGTCAGCCACCCTCGGCGCCACGCCCACGGCATCTCAGAGGAGAAGGAGAGCCTGCTCCTCGCCGCAGTGGGCGCGCTCTGACCTGGGCCCTTCAGGCTATGGCGGGCGGAGTGCCGAGCTGGGCGCGGGCCGGCAGGGCGAGGAACTCCTCGACCCGCTCCGTGAGGTCGGCGCGGGGCCGGTCCGGTGCCTCGATCCCGGGCCGGGCCAGATCCGCGCGCAGACCCTGGGCCCGGGTGGTGATGCCCTCCACCCGCCAGGGGGACGGGATGTCGAGAATCGGGCGGACGGCCTCGTCGGCGCCCTCGAACTCGCCGGCGAGGAGGCGAGCCCGGCCGAGGTCGATGGAGGCCTGCGCGATGTCGGTGTCCTCCTGACGCGGCCCTCGACTGCGCAGACAACTTCCACATCGCCAACCGGCATCTCACCGACCATGAACCCGGTGACGTCCGCATCCAGGCTCACCCGCCGCGCCCGATCCGCGACGACATCGCGGCCGGCGTACGGGCGCCCGAGCACGAGCGGGCGCAGCTGCGCCGGATCCTCCAGCTCGGCGCCGAGTACAGCGGCCGGCACGACATCGCGGCCGATCCGATGGCACCCCGTTGGCTCGGTGTCGGTCCGAGGCTCCTGGGGTCCAGCTGAGCGCACTGTATGCCCACCATGTCGATATGGGCGGCCGAACCAGGCCACCCGTCCGTCAGCAGTTGACGGATCATCACGGCGTACAGCGGCGAGTCGTCGGCGTGCCCGGTCCCTACCGGGCCACCGCCACGACCTTGAAACCGGCCGGCAGCTCGCCACCCTGGTGCTCGACCCCCGGCATGGAGAGCGTCCAGCGATGATCACAACTGGTGCTTTCAGCGCTACACAGCGCTGAAAGGGGGTACCGTCCCGTGCACACGGGCTAAGGCGCGCACGGGACGGAGTACATCATGGCACTACCGAGCACCATCAGCATCGGACAACGCATCAAGGCGTACGAGGACGAGCGCGGTTTCAGCCACCTGATGCTGGCCCAGCGCGCCGGCGTCTCCTACAGCCTCCTCACCAAGGTGGTCACGAACAAGCTGCCACCGACCCCCGGCTTCATCAACGCGGTGGCCCGCGCACTGGGCGTCGAGCCCGCCGATCTGATGCCGGCCCCGACGTACAGTGACGGCATGCCCGCCGACCCCCTTGTACCGCTCATGGGACCCATCCGAACCGCGCTCGACCTCTTCGACCTCCCGCCCCAGGAAGGCATCCGGCCCAGGACCCTCGGCGCACTGCGGACGGCGGTGAAGCAGATCAACGCCCTCGCCCAGGCCGCGGAGTACAAGCCGATGTGCCGGATGCTTCCGGGGCTGATCGCGGAACTGCACACTGCCGCGCACGAGTTCACCGGTGAGCAGCAGCGTGATGCCTGGGGCCTGCTGGCCGAGACCTACCGGTGCGGCCACTCGGTGGGAATCGCGATCGGCATGACAGACCTGTCCGCCACCGCTCTCGCTCGCATGGACTGGGCGGCCCAGCGTGCCGGAGACCGCGCCCCGGGCCTTCGCGCGGCACGTGAGTACCTGCGGGTCACGGCCTACCTGCGTGAACAGGACCTGGACGCCTGCCGCCGACTCCAGGCCGCCGGCCGCGCTCACCTCGAAGGCACGGACCCCAAGACCCCGGGAGCGCTCGTTGTGACGGGTCAGCTTCACCTCGGTTCGGCAGTGGTCGCGGCACGCTCCGGCGACAAGGACCTGATGGAGCACCATCTGGGGGAGGCCGGCCGGGTAGCGGCCGTCACGGGCGAGACCGGTGACTTCTCCCTTCACTTCGGCGCGACGAACGTGGGTGTTCACAGGGTGATGACGCTCGTGGAGTCCGGACAACACGCCAAGGCGGTAGTTGCGGCCAAGACGGTTCGCTTCCCGGCCGGGTGGGCGCCGACCCGGATCGGCCACCACCACATCGACCTGGCCCGCGCCAACTTCTGGCTCGCGCGCCCCGAGGCGGCGCTCGACCACCTCGATGCCGCGTACGAGGTGGCTCCCCAGCAGGCGTCCCGCCACCCCCTGGTACGCGAGACCGTCACGGGCCTGGCCCGGTCGACCGGACGGCGAAACGCTCGCCTGTCAACCTGGATCGTTCGATCCGGAGTGTGACGATCTTTCACTTTTTGTGAAAGCCAAGGGCTTTCATCGACGGCAAGCTACTGAACAGGGCCGGTGCGGGGAAGAATCCCCGCCCGGCCAGCCGCCGCGGCGCTGTTTCCCGCTCAGCTGTCGATCCCCATGGAGCCCACCATGGCACCCGCTTCGCCCTCACCGTACGACCAGGCGTCATCACCGGACCGGAAGCCCTCGGGGGCACCTCAACGCCGATTGCAGCTGGCCAACGCGGCCAGCGGATGGGGTTCGACGACCACGGTGGTCGCGACGTACGTCGTCTCTCCCGGCCCTGGCCGGCCCTCCCTGCAGTTCTCGGACTGCAGGAAGGCCGCTGAACGGCGCGGTTGGACCGTCGCACGGGAGTACACGGACTACCGCCCCGCCGGCTTCGAGCGCCTCGATCTCGGCGAGCAGTGGGCGCACATGCTGCGGCTGGTCGAGACCGGCCTTCTCGACGGTGTCGTCGTCCACGACCTCGCCACGGTCGCGCGCGACGAGCAGGACTACCGCACCCTGGTGAACTGGGCCACCGACCACTCCACCTTCGTGCTGTTCCTCGACGGGGCCCGGTACGGCCGAGACCATCTGATCGGCCGCCGGCCCGCGGCGCCGACCAGGGCGGCGTGATGCCCACCGAGGCCGAGCGGGCCGCCGCCCGGTTCAAGGCGGCTCTGGTGCTCACCGGCTGCTCCTGGCCGACGGTGGCCGCTTCCGCCTGGCCGGCCGGTCCGGACCGGGTGCCGCTGGTCGATCTCGGACACGGGCCCGCGCCTCTGCTCGACCAGCTGTCCGCCTGGATCGAGCGGCACGCCGATCCGGCCCACCGGTAGGGACGGGCGCGGTGGTTCAGGTGCAGCTGCTTGTCGTCGCCCATGCCTCCCAGGCGCGGGGCCTGCGCGAGCGGGTCCTTCGTCAGCTGGCCGGTTGGGGCATCACCGACGACGCGGACACGGCGAACACCGTGCGCGTGGTAGTGAGCAACCTGTTCGCGGCCGCGCTGCTGCACGGGGTCCGGGGGCAGACGGTCACGGTGCGGCTCTCCGCGGTCTGCGGGGAGCTCACTGTGGAGATCCTGACCGGCGCGACCATCCACCCCCGCGACCGCAGGCGCAGCACGGTTCGTGGCGACCGGCTGCCGGCCGTCCTGGCCGTCTACGCCACGGACAGTGGCGTAGACGACCTTCCCCGGGGCCGTGCCTTCTGGGCCACGGTCCCGGTGCCCGAGCCGTGCGACAGGCGCAGGGCCGCGCGCGTCCGCTGCCGGCTTGGGCTGTCCGCCCGGGTACCCGTCCGTGGCCGGGCCTGATCCGAAGACCCGTCGACCACCCCGCATCCCGAGAGGACCAACGTGCACGTCGTTCCGTCCGCCGTCCCGCCCGCCAACCAGGCCGGGCTGCGCTGGCTCGCGGGGTTCCACCGCGACCGGGCCGCTTGTCTGGACTCCTGGGCGGCCGGGGGTCTGGCGGAGATCCCGCTGGTCCACCTCGCGGCGGTGCAGGTGAGCGCCACGATCGGGATCCGGGCGCTGCGGCGGCTGGAGCCGATCGGGCCCGTGCTGCACAGCGTCGGCCGCGGCACGGTGGAGTTCTTCGTCGCGCCGACCACGATGGTCGTCGATCGGCCCGGGGTGCGGGTGCTCACGCAGGGGTCGCTGCTGTGCCCGCCGCCCGGACGGGCCGTGGAGCGGCGCAGGGCGCCGGTGTGGCTGGCCCCGCCCGACGGCGTCGGGCGCCTGATGGACATCCGCCGGGTCCTGGACGCGGTGGCCGCGCAGTACGCCTTCTTCGCCACGCTCCCGCCGGACTACGGCGCGCCGGCGCCGTGCACCGCCGTCGGCACGTGGTCCACGACCGCGGCCGTCGCCTTCGTCGCCGCCGGCCGAAGAGCCACCGGCCGGACATCCTGAACTCCTGGGGACCGGGCAGCGGCTCTGCCCGGCCCCCAGGTTCGAGTCCCGCCCGTCACCGGGGCGGGCCGCGGAAGCAGCGGTGCGCCCCGTGGGCGCGCCCTCGCTCACCGCAGGCGCCGTCGTCGTCGGGACGACGAGCGCCGGTTCGCCGCCGCGCCCGGAGGGGACGCGGCAGCGAACCACGGCGGCCGGCCGGTGCCGGACGGCACATCAGGCGGGGCCCGGATACAGGGACGGGCCGGGCCCCACAACGCGACAACACGTATCGAGATCGAGAGGACGCGCGGGTGGCATTGGGCGACGAGGCGGCGGTGACGGCACTGCCGGAGGCCGGGCTGGTACCGGCGCCGGCCGCAGAGGACCTTCTGCCGCGGGTGAGCGCCGACGAGGCGCGCCGGCTCATCGCCGCGGACCTGCGCCGCTGGGGCGGCGCGGACCTCCTGAAACCCACGACCGACCTACTCGCCCAGGCCTGCGCCGACCTCGCGCTCACCGGCGTCCACCTGGGCCTGGCCCGCGACGCGCTCACCCTCCTGACCGAGTGCCGGGACTGGCTGGACCACGCCGCCGACCTCGAACTCACCGACGCCGACCCCGACCACGCGCTGGACGCGCTGCGCCGGGTCTGCGGGGCGCTGCGCGCGACGTCGGCACGGCTGGCGACGCGCCCCTGAGCGCCGTGCGCGTCCCACCGCGCACGGCACCGGGTGGGGTCCTGCCGGAAGCCGGGACCCCACCCACCCATCCACCCCTTCTTCCACCTTCCTTCTGGAGACCACGTGACCGAGGCCCGCACCGCGGCCTACGACGGCGCCGACCAGGGCGCGTCGCGCCTGTACCGGATCCTGGGCCTACTCCCGTCCGCCACCACCGCCATCCACCCGGCGATGGCCGGCGCCGCCGCCGGCCTGGACCCCGCCGCCACGATCGAGGCGCTGGACGTCCTCGTCGCCCAAGGACTGCTCAGCCACGGTGTCGACGGCGGGCACCGCTTCGCCAGCCTGCCCGCGCGCCGCCACGCCGCCGCCCTCGCCGAGAGCACCGACACCCCCGCCACCCGCGCCCGCGTCATCCGCCGGGCCCTGGACTGGCTGCTCACCGAGGCCACCGCCGCCTCCCGCCGGATCGACCCGACCCGCCGCACGGTCGATCCGCCGGTCACCTTCCCCCCGGCCCACCGCCTGGGCCTGTCCACCACCACCCAGGCCAGGGCCTTCCTCGCCGACCGCGGCCCCCACCTCACCACCACCCTCACCCTCGCCACCACCCACCACCGCGCGGCCGTGCCCTACCTCGTCCACGCCTGCTGGCCCTACTACCTGCGCGACGGTGACCACAGGGTCACCGTCGCCCACCACACCAAGGCACTCAGCACCGACACCGCCCTACCCCTCCTGCTGCGCCGTGAGCTCCTCGGGGCCCGCGCGACCGCGCTGCGCGCGCGGCACCTCTTCCCCGCCGCGCTGGAGGACGCCCACGAGGCCCTCGCCCTGGCCCGCCAGGACAGTGACCTGGCCGGCATCGCCCAGCACCAGCACGACATCGGCGCGACCCTGCACGAGGCCCTCGCCCACGACCTCGCGAACGTCTACCTCGCCCGCGCCCACCAGGGCCGCACCGCCCTCGGGCGCCACCGCGACGCGGCGAACACCCTCCTGACCCAGGGCGTCGTCTACCTCGACCTCGGACTCCACGCCGACGCCGTGAAGCGCCTGCGCACCGCGGAGGAGGCCCTGGCGGCCCAGGGCGACCGCTACAACGCGGCGCGGGCCCGGGCCTGGCAGGGCCGCGCGGCCGCGCTCTCCGGCGACCACGAGCAGGCCACCCTCCTCCTCGCCGGGGCGATGGTCACGTTCAGGGCCGAGGGCGGCCGACTGTGGCAGGCCCGGGTCCTGGTCTGGCAGGCGGAGATCGCCGTGGCCCGGGGACACGCCGGACGGGCCGCCGGCCTCTACCGCCAGGCCGCCGACCTCTACCAGGGCTACAGCCCCACCGATCACGACCGCGTCAGTGCCGCGCTCACCCAGCTGACCGGATGACCCGCACCGGATCCCCGGCCACCGCCCGAACACCGACCAACGACGAGACGAGAACCGTGACCCCCGCCCTCACCATCTACAACGAAGCCGACAGCTCCGATGCGGTCGCCGAACGCGTCGAACGCCTCCTACGCGTGGCCGCGCCCCTCGCCGAACGCCACTCCCGTCTGCCCCTGCCCACCGAGATCACCGTGTCCCTGGTCCACCCGGACGGCTTCGTCGACCTGATGGCCGAACACGCCGAAGCCGCCGGCCACCGCGCGGCCGCCACCTTCCCCGACGACTCCACCGAACGCGCCGCCCTCCTCGCGGGGATCGAGGGCGGCCGTACCGCCACGGGGACCGGCGCCGCCCGGTCGTGGCCGGGCGTCCGGGCAGCGACCGCACTGCGCCTGGACGGCAGCCTGGAACTGGTCGTCATCCCCGCCGCGCTCTCCGCCACCCGCGCCACCGACCGCAACCTGGTCGGCGCGTTCACCCACGAACTCACCCACTGCGCCCAGCTGCGCATCTGGCCGACCATGCCGTGGCAGCACCTGATATCCGGCGCCCGCGTCCAGGTCGCCGGCCTGCCGCAGGACCAGACCGTGGCCTCCCAGTACGTCTTCGAGGGCCACGCCCAATGGGTCCAGCGCAACGCCATGGTCGAGTACTGCGGCCAGGCCGAGATCGACCGGATCGACGGCGAGCCCGTCCCGAGCAACCTGCTGCTCCTGGGCCAGGAGCAGCTGCGGGCCCGGCGCGGCCCGTACGACGTCGGGGAGGCCTTCATGGCCGCGCTCGACGACCTCGGCGGCCACGACCTGGTCCTGCGCCTGCTCACCGACCCCGACCAGCTGCCCACGATCGCCCAGATCACCGGCACCGACCCGGCGGTCCTCGCCAAGACCTACGCCGACACGGCGGCCGGCTGACCCGATCCTCTGCCGTCCGGGGAAGACATGTGCGGCGGCAGACGGCGGTGCCCACCGGGGTCCCGGGTCCTGGGGAGGGCCCGGCCAGGGTGCCTACCGCCACACCGGTAACGGCCACCCGGCCGCGATCCGGAACCACCTGCTCGGCGGGTGCCCAAGGTCAACCGCAACACCGCGGGGGCACCGGAGCAGGGGCCCGGGGAGAGGCACCCTCTCCCCGGGCCACCCCCTCACCGTCCAGCACGCGGCCGCCGGCCCGGCCGCACCGCCCCTGACCTTCTACGGAGTCCCCCGATGTTCCCCGCCCCGCCGAAGACCGGCCGGCCCTGCCCGCGCTGTGGCGCCGTACCGACCCTGGACGCCCAGTGCCACCGGGTGCTCGCGCTCCAGGCCCGGGGCCTGACCCACCGGGCGATCGCCGGCCGCCTCCGGTGGACGACCGAGACGGTCGGCGCGCTGGCGGGCCGGGCCCGCCGGGACCTCGGTGCGACGACGGCCGCGCACGCCGTCGACATCGCCTGCCGCACCGGCCCTGCTCGTCCCGCCGCCCGGCGACCAGGCCGTCGCGGCCCGGGTCACCGGCGGCCAACTGACCGCCGTCGAACCCATCACCTGCGGCCTCAGCGCCGCCGAGGCCGCCCGGGCACTCGGCATCGGCCGCCAGACCGTGACCGGGCACCTGCGACTGCTCTACGCCCGCGTCGGCGCCCGCACCGCCGCCCACGCCACCTACCTGCTGCACGGCCTGCGCCGCCTGCCGCCCGGTCACCCGTGCCCGTGCCGCGGCCGCGGCGGCGCGAGCGCGAAGGCGCCGGTGCACGTCGCCTACCGCCACCCGGTCGGCTGATCCGTCGACATCGAGGTGAGCTTGATCGTGGACGCGGCCGGCGCACGGGTGTGCTGCCCGCGCTGCGCAGGGACGTGCTTGGCCCTGAGCGGTCGTCAGCAGGTGGTACTCCGCCTCGTGGCCCTGCGCTGGACGAACCCGCGGATCGGGCGCCACTTTCGGCGCGGCGAGGAGGAGGCGAAGCAGTGGGTGCGTTCGATCCGCGGTCTCCTCGGCGCGGCAGACCGGACGCAGGCCGTCGACATCGCCTGCCGGGCGCGTCAGCGGCCCCGGCCCACGATGGCCCCGCCACCGCCCGCGGGCCTGACGCCCGCGTTGGTACGGATCGGGGCTCTGCGCGCCGGCGGGACGAGGGTGCGCGAGATCGCGCGGCGGACCGGGCGCAGCCCGGACACCGTGACGTCCCACCTGCGGAACCTGCACCGCCGCCTCGGTGTCTCCAACGGCGCGCACGCGGTCTACCGGCTGCACCAGCTCGGCTTGTTGCCGGCCGGATACCCGTGCCCGTGTTCCGGGGCCGTGGCCGCCGGGGCGCGGGTGGGCGGGGTCAGGTCGTCGTGGCCTTGGCCCGCATCTGGGCCAGAGCGAGGTCCAGGCGTGCGGAGGTGACGCGGGAGGCCAGGGCGGTCGCGGAGGCGGCGTGGTGGTCGGCTTCCTCGCGGGCGCCCTGGAGGTAGAGCACGGTGGCCAGGCGCGCGCCGACCAGCGCCTTGACGCGCGCGCGGGAGGTGTCGGTGCGTTCCTCGGCGGCGCGCAGGGTACGGACCAGGTCCGGGGCGTGGCGGCCGGTGGTGATCGCCATCAGGAACAGGCCGTAGCCGGTGTCGCTGCTCAGCTTCTCCGGGGTGATCGCCCAGGTCCACGCCGGGCCGCTGTGCGGGTCGGTGGAGCGGGCGTAGATGCCCTCGGCGGCGTTCATGCAGCGCAGCACCTGCCCTTCGTCGCCTTGGAGCGCGTGGGCCTGGGCGCGTACCGCTTCCACCATCGCGAGCGCGGCGCACGACAGGTTGCCGTCGACGGCCGCGTCGGCCAGCGCGAGGGCCTGGGCGGGGTTGCGTTCCTGGATCTCCTGGCGGGCGAGGTTGGTGGTCAGGTGGCACAGCGAGTCGGCGTCGCGGGCCTCGCGCGCGGCGTCGATGCCCAGGCGGAAGGTGGGCCGGGACTGGCCGCTGAGACCCGCGTCGAAGCTGGACCAGGCACCGAGGTTGGCGAGGTCGGCGATCACGCCGCACAGGCGTCGGCGCACGGCCGGCGTCATGGAGGCCTTGGTGAGGCCGAGGGCCCGGTTGAGGTCGTCCAGGGCGTAGAAGCGCACCGGGGCTCCGCCGCTCTGGCGGTCGAGCGCGCTGAGGGCGCGCACCCGTTCCTGGACGGCGTCGAGGTCGTCCATGCCGAGCCGGCTGGGCGCGGAGGCGAGGGAGGGGACCGGGACGAGGCCGGCGAGGGACCCTGCGAGGAGCGTGCGGCGTTGCGAGGTCCTCACCCCTTCGGGCAGTCGGGACTTCCGGGAGTACAGGCCGAGCTCGGCCGCGGTGGCCACGCCCAGGACGTGGCACAGGGCGTTGCGGACGTCCCGCCCGGGCCAGGTGACGTCTCCCGTTTCTAGTCGGCTCAGCTGCTTCGCGTCAAACGCCGCATGCCTCACCGTCCGCTTGTTCGAATGCTCCTGACGTTCCCTCAGATCGCAGAGGCGGGCCTGGACCTTGGCCGCCACCTGCTCCTGAGTGAGCTCGGCCAGCAGGCGCACCCGCCGCAGCCTCTCGTTCACCACGTCGACCCCCCCACAGGTCGGTCCGTCGAGGAAGAGCCGTCACCGTAGCAGCCGACCGGGCGCCGGCGAATCGCCCGTTCGGGAGAAGTTCGAGGCCCCAAAATGGGGAGCAATCCGAGGTGTTGGCGCCCGGGCCGGCGCGCTTTCATGGCTCCCCCAGCTCATACGGGCAGCGGCCGGCCACCGGCCGTGCCGCTGCGGTACCGCGAGGGGACACCTATCGTGAAGTCGCACACCACCCACCTGCCCGACCGCGGACGCCTGCTGACGTCCACCCGGCCCATGCCCGACTTCGAGGTCGTCGGATCGCACGGACCGTGGCTGTACCGCGCCGACGGCACCCGGATCTTCGACGGCTCCAGCGGACTGCTGTGCGTGAACGTCGGACAGAGCAGCCCGCGCGTCCTCGCCCGGATCGAGGACCAGTTCGCCAAGTTCACCTACGGGGGCGCCGCCGTCGTCCAGCCGCACATCCAGCTGGAGCTGGTGGAGCGCCTGTGCCGGGCCGTCACCCGCCCCGCAGACTCGGTCGCGCTGGTCACCTGCGGCACGCTCGGCGTGGAGGTCGCCATCGGCCTGGCCCGCAGCATCACCCGGGCCAGGAACGGCAAGAAGCGCGCCGACATCCTCACCAGCGACCTCAGCTACCACGGGATGAGCGCGCTCACCCTCGCCCTCGCCGGCAACCACGCCCGCCAGCCCCGCCCCGACGACGCGATGGGCCTGGCCCCGGCGTTCCCCGCCCCCTACCCGCCGACCCACCCGCACGACGACGGGCGGGCCTGCACCGCAGAGTGCGCCGAGGAGATCGCGAAGGCGATCGACGCCCGCGGCGCGGACAACGTCGCCGCCGTCCTGCTGGAACCCATCAACGGCGCCACCGGCGGCGCGTACCTGCCCCCGGCCGGGTACCTGCGCCGCGCGCGGGAGATCTGCCGGGCGCGGGACGTCCTCGTGATCCACGACGAGGTACTCACCGGCCTGTGGCGCACCGGCACCCCGCTGGCCGGCCAGCACTGGGACGACGCCGAACCCGACATCGTCATCCTCTCCAAGGGCCTGGGCGCCGGATACACCCCGGTGGCGGCCGTCCTGGTGTCGCCCGAGCACGCCCCGATGATCCGCCACCCCGACGCCGACCCGCTGCCCGCGATGGGCACCATGGCCGCGCACCCGCTCATGGCCGCCGCCTGCCTCGGCGTCCTGGACGAACTGGAGGCCCTCGACCAGGACGCCCTGCGCGCCAGGGGTCACAGGCTCAGCGAGAGCCTGCGCTCCCTGACCGACCTGCCCGCCGTGCGCGAGGTACGGGGCGTGGGCCACCTGTACGGCGTGGAGCTCGCGCCGGGCCTGCTGTGGCCGCTGCTGCGCGAGGCCGAGCGGCGCGGGGTCTTCCTCTACCCCTTCACCGGGGCCGGCGACCCGAAGTCCGAAGGACTGGTCGTCGCCCCGCCGCTGACCTCCACCGACGACGACATCACCTTCCTCACCGCGGCGCTGACCGACGCGGCACACGCCCTGATCTGACACAGGCCGGACACACCCGGCCGCGAACCCGAGGAGAGAACCGTGCTTCTGCCCCACCCCGTGATCGACTCCCTGACCGTCGAGCAGTCCCGCGCCTGGCACGCGCACTTCTCGCCGGAGGCCGGCGGGCGGCGCCCCTCCATCGAGGAAGGCATCTGGCGGCGCACCCAGGACCCGCGCAACGCCGAACAGTCCGGCTGGACCGAGGACGAGGACGGCCGGCGCCGCGTCGTCCACTACCGGCTCCACTACGATCTCGACCAGACCCAGCCGATGGACCGCCTGGTCCTGGCGGAGCTCTACCTGGCCGTCTCCTGGCTGGCCCCGGCCGCCGAGATCGCCGCCCACCGCGGCGACCTGGAACGTTGGCTGGCCGCCGGCCGGTGGAAGGCGGGCGACACCGAGGACCCGCGCTGGCGCCGCGGCGACCTGTACGCCACGATCACCGAACACGACGTCCACCCCCAGGACGAGCGGGCCGGCCGCGACACCCCCACCGGGTTCACCTCGCTCGACGTCACCATCGAGTCCGTGGACTACGCCCTGCTCCGAGCCTCCCGCAACCTGCCCTGGGACGTGCTGGCCGGCGGGATGCGCGTCAAGGAGCGGCGCGGCACCCCCGAGTACGCCGACGACCTGTCCGGCCTGCTCGACCACCTGCCGTTCGTGGTGGAAGCCGGATGCGGCACCAGCATCGAGGCCGGAGTGCAGCCGCTGCACTGGCTCCACGAGGTCTACCGGGTGACCGAACGCCAGGGCAACGACCTCACCCAGGGCTACCGGTTCACCATGGCCCCCGGCCAGGACGTCCTGGTCCAGGAGATGCTGACCGACACCGAACGCAAGATCGGCGACATGGTCGCCATGTTCCGCGCCCTGTTCCAGGCCGAACCCACCCAGGCGCACCGGATCCTCAAGGCCCTCTACGACGCCGGGCACGCGGTCGGCCCGATCGCCACCCACAACTTCGACCGCCTCTTCGCCCGCGCCGGGATCCCCGAGGCGTTCATGCGCCGCTACGACCAGCGCACCCCCCACATGGACTACCCGCCGAACGCCCGCGCGCTGCTGGTGATCGGCCTGCACGCCGACCGGCGCGACGTCCAGCGGCGCGCCCGAAAGCTCGGCCTGAAGGTCTTCTACCTGGACACCGAGGGCGTCACCGAGAGCGGCGCCCACAAGGAGTACCTGATCGAGGGCGCCCGCGAGGGAGACGTCATCGTGCGCTCCCAGGCGATCCCCGCCCTGCGGCGCCTGGCCGAACTCCTGGGCACCGAGCACTGAACCCCCGAGCCGGTCGGGGGCGGGGCCGGCACCGCGAAGCCCGCCCCCGACCGGCGAACATCCGAGCGAACTTCGTTCCGTCATGGGACAGTTCAATCCACGATAGCGTCGGGTAGCGCTCCGGACGCGGTGCGCCACCCGACCAGACAAGGACCCCTTCCATGCGCGTTTCCGTGATCGGCTGCGGCCACCTCGGCATCCCGCACGCCGCCGCGATGGCCGAACTCGGCCACGAGGTCATCGGCGTCGACGTCGACCAGGCCAAGGTCGACCGGCTCAACGCCGGCCAATGCCCGATCTACGAGACCGGCCTGCCCGAACTCCTCGCCACCCACACCGCCACCGGCCGACTGCGCTTCACCACGAACATCGCCGAAGCCGCCCAGTTCGCCGACCTGCACTTCGTCGGCGTCGGAACCCCCATCGACGCCGACGGCCGCTCCTACGACACCGCCCAGGTCTTCGGCGCCATCCGCCAACTCGCCCCCCACCTGAAGCGCCCCTGCACCATCGTCGGCAAGTCCACCGTCACCGTCGGCACCACCCTCAAGGTCACCGAACTCGCCCACCGCCTCGCCCCCGCCGGCGACCTCGTCGAAGTCGTCTGGAACCCCGAGTTCCTGCGCGAGGGCCACGCCGTCGAAGACACCCTGCGCCCGGACCGCCTCATCGCCGGCGTCACCAGCGCCGAGGGCGAGAAGGCCATCCGCGCCGTCTACGCCGCCATCCTCGACACCGGAGTCCCCCTGTTCGTCTGCGACCCGCAGACCGCCGAACTCGCCAAGGGCGCCGCCAACACCTATCTCGGCCTCAAGATCAGTTTCATCAACGGCGTCGCCGACATGTGCGACGCCGCCGGCGCCGACATCTCCAAGATCGTCGACATCCTCGGCATCGACCCCCGCATCGGCGCCGCCGGCATGCGCCCCGGCATCGGCTACGGCGGCGGCTGCCTCCCCAAGGACGTCCGCGCCTTCACCGCCAGCGCCCGCCAGCTCGGCGCCGACCGCGCCGCCGCCCTGCTGCTGGCCGCCGAGCACATCAACGACAACCGCGTCGACACCGCCATGACCCTGATCACCGACGCCCTGGGCGAGCGCCCAGTCAAGGGCGCCCGGGTCACCGTGCTGGGCGCGGCCTTCAAGCCCGGCACCAACGACGTCCGCGAATCCCCCGCCCTCGCCCTCGCCCAGGCACTCGAACACGCCGGAGCCGTCGTCACCGTCCACGACCCGCAGGCCGTACCCACCGCCATGCGCCGCAACCCGGAGCTCGAATACACCGACGACCTTCCGGCCGCCCTCGACCGCGCCGACATCACCGTCCTGGCCACCGAATGGCCCGAGTACCGCCAGGCCAACCCCCAGGACCTCGTCAACCGCCCCACCACCCCGCTGCTCGTCGACTGCCGCACCACCCTTGACCCCGACCCCTGGCGCGCCGCCGGCTGGACCGTCCACCAACTCGGCCGCCCCGGCAAGTAGCGGCACCCCCGCGGTAGGGGCGCGACGGCCTCTGCCGCGGCCCCACCCCGCAGGCGCAGGTCTTGTCGTCGTTGGAGCTCAATCACTGCAAGCCGGGCCCGTCATTATCGTGACACTCCAATCGGACTCACCCCGGACCGCCCGGGAGACGCGGGAGACGCGCCATGGTTCAAGCCCACCCCCACCCCGTCACCGCCCGGCCGACCCTGGCCGACCTTCGCGCTGCGCACGAGCGGCTGCGCCAGGCACCCGACCTGTCTCCCGAGAAGGGCCGCCAGTACGCGTTCGTGATGGCCGAGTTGGAGCGGGCCGTCACGAAGAAGCTGGTGCCCGTCACGGGGCAGCTCACCGACCTGGTCCTGGACGGCTTTCTCGCGGCCGCCGAGGACGGCCTGTTCCGCGTGGCGCGCAACGGATCCGGGCCGACCGCGCCGGTCACCAACCGGATGCGCATCGGCTGCCTCAACCAGCTCTCCGCCCTGGCGGACCGTCCGCTGAACCTGGAGCACCGGACCGCGGCTCAAACGCTCAAGCCGAGCACATCATCCCAGGAGGCGGGCGCCCTGCGCCGCTACGCGGCCCGAACGATCAAGGCGGCCGGGCTCGACGACGACCACATCCGGATTCTGCTGGTGATCGGCCTGGCCCTGGACACCCGCAGCCGGTCCGGGGAACTCTCCGCGATGCTCACCACCGACATCCAGCACGAGCTCAAACCACGCCACCACCAGCCAACCGTCAGCGTCCGCCTCCGGCTCAACCCCCAGCATCGGCCGTCGGACACGATCGTGCTGACGGAGCCGATCGAACTGCACCCGGTCACCGTCGCCGCCCTGGACCGCTACCTCGACGTCCGCTCTCGCCTGGTCGGCGTGCTCCAGAGGTGGGCCAAGAACCACCTCGACCAGGCCGTCAACCCCTACCACGACCACCTGTTCGTATCGCTCGCGGCCAACCACACCGGCGGCCGGCCCAGCGTCGAAGGCGGTACTCCACTGCGCCCCCCGGGAATGCCTCTCCAGCCGCAGGGACTGCGGCGAGCCCTCGACCGGGCGGCCGACCGGATCAACAGGAAACGCGACCCCCGCTCCCGCCCGGTGCCGAACATGGAGCAGGCTGCACCTGCTCCACCTCACCAGGAGCCTGGACGCCATCCGCGCCAGCCGCCAACTGCACGTCTCCACCGGCTGCCTGGTCGGCGCCCTGTACTGCTCGCCCCTTGACCGCCGCCGCCAGGGGCTGCGCCCCCACAATCTCGGCGCCTACCTGCTGCGGACCAAGCCCTCCAGCACGCCGGTGATCTTCGAGGTCGCCCCCGACGCGCCGATCCCGCCCAAGGGAGTCGACTACCTGCACCTGGGCGCCATCCACCTGCGCACCTACCGGGCGTACCGGAGCTACCTCACCCCGGCCGAGAACGACCGGATCGACCGAGCCGTGCGGACCGGCCTGGCCGCCGCGGCGCCGTTCCTCGACCTCGCCCTGCGCAACGCCATCGGCCGTGCCAGCGTGGCGCCCGCGTTCGTCGACCTGCTCGCCGCCGCGGTGCCCAGCCTGCCGTTCCTCGGCTACCTCTACTTCGAGGTCTTGTCCGAGTACCTGATGCTCCACTCCGTCACACCGGAGACCAATACCTTCGCCCAGGCCGGAGAGCTGAACTGCTGGTTGTTCAAGCGCCTGGCCTTCGCCGCCGTCGACGACATGGACCAGCTGTTCGACCTGGCCCGCTTCCACCCCGGCCACCGCCGCCTCGTCGAGCTCGTCGAGGGCATCGAACCGGCGCTCAGCCCCCGGGTCGCCGAGTACGTCCGGCGCAGGGTGTCCCACCTGCTGGCCCGGACCGCGCTGCACCCCGCCCAGGACGCGGCGTCGGCCGCCTTCCAGGGTGCCGGTCTCGACACGCTGACGGCGGTCGCGCCCGGGCTGATCGGCCAGATGGTCTTCCGTGAGATCCGTTACCTGCCCCGCTACCCGCAGCTGTACCACTGCTTCGAGAAAGCGAAAGCACTGGAAGCATGGGACTTCTGGAACGGCCAGGGAATTCCCACCCCCTTCAACGGGATCCTCCCGAAGGGCGAGATCGGAATCAATCCGGTCTACCCCAGAGCGGAGATCCGGGCGTGGACGGCGAGAATCGACCACCGGGGGTATCTGCACCCCGCCGACGAGGTCGAGGCCGACTTCACGCCGCACCTGGCGGCATGGTGGGCACCGCCCCGCGTGGGCGAGACGCAGGACGGGCCGGACAGGTCACGAGGCGAGCAGACTCCGGGCGCGCGGGTGCCGGCTCCCGGCCAGCGGCGGTGGGTGAGCGGGGCTCGGGCATGACCGGCGGGCCCCTGACCGTCCTGACCGGAGTCAACCGCCCCAGCGCGCCCTCGTCGGGGGGCATGGTCCTGGTCGGGGACCTCTACCGGGTGATGCCCGAGACGAGGACGGTCTTCCTGGGCCGGGAGCCGGTCGACCCAACATGGACGACCGCGTTCAACCGGCTGATCACCCTGTCCACAGTGAAGCGCCCGCTCGGCCCGGACTTCGACGCCTATGTCGAGGAGCTGACGCGCGAGGTGCGGGCACTCATCGAGGAGATCCGGCCGGACGCGATCCACGCCCAGTACCCCGGACTCGCCCTGAGCCTGGCCCTCACCCGTGCCGCCGGCCGCATCCCGCTCGTCTCCCTCGTCCACGGCCCCGACGTGATGGCCGCCGAGCGCAGCCCGGAGGAACGGGCCCGGCTGGAGGAGGCCGCCGCCGCGAGTGCCGCGATCGTCGTCCCGACCACCGCGCTCCCCGACCGCATCGACCGCCTCACCAGCCGCCGCTTCACGAGCCGGCTCACCGTCATCCCGTGGGGCATCCCTGTGGGGGACACCCGGCTGCGCACCCGGCCACCGACCGGGCCGGGCCCCTGTCCCTGGTACACGCAGGCCGACTCGACGACAACAAGTCCACGGTCACCGCGATCGAGGCCCTCACTCTGACCCACTGGTCGCACCACCTGACGGTGATCGGCGACGGGAGCCTGCGCGAGCACCTGGAGCAGCGGGCCTCCGGCCTCGGCCTGCGCGACCGGGTACGGTTCGCCCCGTCCCAGCCCCGCGCAGACCTGTGGTCCCGCCTGCCAGACTTCGACGCATTCGCCTTCACGACCAAGGGACTGGAGGCATTCGGGCTCGTCCTCATCGAGGCGCAGGCCCACGGACTCCCGATCGTCCACTCCGACCTTCCCGGCGTGCGGGAGACCCTCGGGCGCGCCGGCCTGCCGTACGCTCCCGGCGACCCGCACTCCCTGGCCCGCGCCCTGGACGACCTCGGTCGGGACGCCAAACTGCGCACCGCCCTGGCCGAGGCGGCCGTAGAGAACGCGCGGCGATACGACATCGCGACGACCAGTCGCCAACTCCGGGAGCTGACACTCACGGTCGCCAGACGCTCGTGCAGGGCTTCGGCGTAGATCGCCACCAGCCCGTCTCGGCCGCCGGGGTTGCTCCCTCAGGCCATTGCGACCCCGGCGGCAGAGGTCGGCGAAGACGGGGCTCGCCCGGATCGAGGACCAGTTCGCCAAGTTCACCTACGGGGGCGCCGCCGTCGTCCAGCCGCACATCCAGGAATCGGTGCGCTCGGCTCCGTCCGCGGCCCGAGCGCACCGCCCTACGCCCGCGCCGCACCCGGTGACGGCGACCACGAGCAGAGCGGCGCAGACCGTCCGGAGGCGACGGCGCCAGGTGCGGACCGCCGAAGGGCGCAGCGATCTGGACCGCCACGACGGCGTCGAGCGCTTGCCGCCGCCGCTTCTGCCGCCGCCGTTGCCGCCCGGTCCGGGGCCGGCCTCGGAGCAGGCGGCCACCGCGTGGAGCGCGACGAGTCCGACGATGGCGCGCAGCACCGTCCTCCGCGTGGGATCGGGCATGGTCTCCCCCTGAGAGATGTGGACCGGTCGGCGGGGGCGGCCCGGCGAACCGGGCGGCGCCCACGACCACGCCGGTCGGGATCGGACGAGTCGGGTGGGACTCCTCGGTCGGCGGGTCGTACGGGCCAGGAGGCGTCGGGGACGCCGGAGCCCGCGGGTCCGCCCCACCGGAGAGAGGAGTCCGCGGCGCCCCGGCCGACTCCGCCCTGTCGCGCGCCCGTGACGAAGCCGCGACCGTCCTGCCGAAATATCCACGCCCCGGAGACCGCCGCGCGACGTGCGGGGAGTGCGGCGGCCCGGGCCCGGGTACGCGCGGGCCCGGGCGGGGAAACGCCCGGAAAGGAAGCGGCCTGTCGCCGACGGGCATCAAGGATGCCGACCTGGAAGCCTCTTGATGGTGCGCCAGAACCGGCGCCGGCTGCGGGGCGGCCGGAACCGGCGGCGCGTGGCAGGACCGGGACACAAGATTACGATTCGGCAACGGAGCGGGCCCACGGGCTCTCCCGGCGGTCTTGGTGCCGTATCGCCACTCGGTTCACCAGCCGCCATTCGCAGGGATCCCTATGCCGCGCCGTCCGTCGCCGCCACCCCATCAGCCCATGTCGTCCGGGTCGGAGCCCGCAGAAAGACCGTCGCCCGCCCGAACGGTGGGGCGGTCGACCGACAGCACGGCCCCCGAGAGCGACGAGCGGCTCACCGCACGGGCGCGAGCCGGGGACGAGAGCGCCGTCGCCGAGCTGTTCGAACGTCACCACAGCGCGGTCACCGCCTATGCCCGCACGCTGACCCGGACGAGCGGCGCCGCCGAGGACCTCGCGAGCGAGGCGTTCACCCTCACCCTCCGGGCCGTCCGAGGCGGCGGCGGGCCGCAGCAGAGCTGGCGGCGGTACCTGCTCACGGTCGCTCGCAACACCGCCATCAGCTGGAGCGCGGCGCAGCGCCGCACCCTGCTGACGGCCGACTTCGGGGACTGGGCCGATCGGCAGGACGAGTCGCTCTCCCCCGACGAAGCCCTCCTCGCCGGTGCCGAGCACCGCCTGGTGGCCGCCGCCTACGCGGGACTTCCCGAGCGGTGGCGGACCGTGCTGTGGCACGCGGTCGTCGAGCGGCAGTCGCCCGAGCGGATCGCGCCGCTGCTCGGGCTCACGCCCAGCGGGGTGTCCTCGCTGGTGTCGCGCGCGCGTGAGGGGCTGCGCGAGGCGTATCTGAGCGCGCACGTCCGGCAGGCCGCCTCGCCCGAGTGCCGGGCCCACGCGGAGCGGCTCGTGGCGCTCGTCCGCCGCCCCGGGCGACGGCACCCCAAGAGCGTCGTCCGTCATCTCGACGACTGCCCGCGGTGTCGGGCGGTCGTCGAGGAGCTGCGCGATGTCAACCGGCGCCTGCGGACGGCGGGGCTGGCCGCAGTGCTGCCGTGGGGCGGCGGTCACGCCTACCTGGCCGCGGTGTCGGACAGCACCGCGGTGAGTGGTGGACCGGCGGGCGCCGTGGGGGTGTCGGCCGGTCTGGGCGCGAAGGCCGCGACCGGGATGGCGGTGGCCGGGGTGGCGGTGTCCACGGCCGGCGTGGTGGTCGCGGCCGCCCTGGGGGCCTCGGCCTCCCACCCGGGGCCCTCGTCGGCCGCTCCGTCGAGCGTCGACCGGCGGCCGTCGGCACTGGCGTTCGTGAGCCCGCCCGCGAACCCGAGCGCGGACCCGACCGCGAGCCCGACCGTCCGGCCCAGCGCGAGCGCGACCGTGACGCACACCGGCCGGCCCGGTGCGAGCCCGACCGCGACACACACCGTCCCGTCCGGTGGGAGCCCCGCCGCCGGCGCTCCCGTCCCGCCCGGTGCCGGCCCGACCGCGGGCGCTCCCGCCCCGTCCGCAGGGGCCCCCGCGGCGGGTCCCACCGCGTCGGCGGTCACCGGACCCGCGCCCTCGGACGGTCGCACGCCGACCGCCCCCGGCAGGGCGACGACGAGCCCGCACGCGGTGACCCCGGCCCCCCGCGCGCCGGACTCCGGGGACCGCGCGCTCTCGGCCCACGGCAGGCCGGGAACCGCGCTGGTCCCCGGCCGGTCCGGTGACCAGGCGGTCGAGCTGCGGTTCGCCGTGCTGAACTCCTGTGTGAGCGTCGCCGGCTACGACGGCGTCGACGGCGCCGCGCCGTACACCGTCCCCTGCGAGTCGACGAACGACCAGCGCTGGTACCTGCGACCGGGTACCTCCGCCGAGCGCGTGCGGGTGGTGAGCGCGGCGAACGGTGGCTGCCTGCGCCCCGGTGAGGACACCGGCACGGTCGCCGAGGGCTCCTGCGGAATCGACACCAAGGACGAATGGCAGACGCTCCGCCTCGGGGGGACGGACGTCGCCCTGCGGCACGGCGACACGGGACAGCTCCTGGGCGCCGCGGACACCGGGGCCGACGGCGACCGTCTCCGGCTCCAGCCCGCGACCTGCGGCACCGCCCCGACCTGCAAGGACAAGGTGGCGTTCCGGTTCTGACCACCGGCGGTCCGTGGCGGCGCCGGACCGGGCACGGCTGCCGGACCGCCGGGTCGGCCCGTCGGCGGACGGGCCCTGCCCCGGGACTTCCCCCAGCACCGCTCAGGTCTACCCGGTCACCGCGTTCCACCCGCCGACCGCCGCCATCTCGTACACGCCGGACACGGTCCCGCGCGCCGCGGGGGCGGCCCCGGGCCCCTGCCGCTCCCAGCCGTCCAGGAGGGCGTCCACGGCGCACGGGGTACGGGGGTGCCAGGGCAGCCCGGCCTCCGCCCAGCAGGCGGCCACCCGGGCGGCGCGAGCCGGGTCGTCGGCGTCAGCCGCCCGGTGGCTGAGCACGAGCACGCTGCCGGCGGGCAGGTCGCGGCGCAGTGTCGAGAGCAGGGAACGCGCCTGCGGGTCGGTCAGTTCGTGCAGGACGTCACCGAGGACGGCCGCCATCGGACGGTGCCACTCCAGACCCGCCTTCTTCCGCAGTGTCCCGATGAGCGCGGGCGCGGCGAGGTCGGTGCGCACGTACCGGACCCGGGCGGGCGCCGGCACGTCGAGCAGCGCCCGGGCGTGGGCCAGGACGACCGGGTCACGGTCCAGGTAGACGACCCGGGCGCCCGGCCGGGTGGCCAGGACCGAGGTGTGGATCGGGGCGAGCGCCGTACCGGGCGCACCGGTCGTCAGTCCGCACCCCAGGTCCAGGAACTGCGCCAGGCCGCCTTCGGCCAGGAGCCCGGCGGCGCGGTGGAGGAACGCCCTGCCGTGCCGCACCGCGTCCACGCAGCCCGCGTCCTCGGCCCGCAGCCGGTCCAGCAGTGTCCGGTCCGCGGCGAGGTGGTCCTTGCCCGCGAGCATCAGGCTCGCCAGCCGGGCCGACGAGGGGCGGGTCAGCCGGAGGTCGTGTCGGGGGTCGAAGGGCGGGTGTGGCGCGCCGGCGGCGCGGTCGTGCCCGGTGGGGTCGTGCTCGGTGGGGTCATGCCCGGTGGGGTCCCGGACCTCGGCCGGGCCGCCGGTCACCTGCGGAGCCGCGGGCCGGCCCGGGCGTTGGCCGGGGCGGGCGGTGTACCGGCGGACGCCCCGCCGGCTCATGCCCGCACCGTCCGCATGAGGCCCGCCGGGGCGTTCTGCCGGGCCCCGCCCAGGACGGGGTGGACCGGTGTCGCGCGGTCCCGCCCGCGCGTCGGTTCGTCGTCCGCGGTCCGCCGGGTGAGGTCCTCGGCGAGGAGGTCACGGAGCGGCGAGTCGGTCACGGGTGCCGGGACGGAGGTAGCCATGAGGGTCCTTGGCGGGTCTGGGGTCGGCGAGGCTGACACCGCGCCGACGGGGCTCGGTTCCCGCGCGCTCTCGAACCGCCGGGGGTTCGAGGTGCGGCGGCTCTCACTGTCGGCGCTCGTGGTGCGCGGACAGCGTCGACATGCCACGACGGGGTGGCGGGCGGCCTGGTACGACCCGTCCCCTGGCCCGGGCCGGCTCCCTCCGCCCGGCCGGACCGGGCGCGGGAGCGGCCCCGGGCGGCCCCGTTCGGTGCGCACACCACGGCGGCGACCGTGGGGGCGGGGCGAATCACCCCGGTTCCGAGTCCTGCGGCGCCTCGGCTCTACGGCGGCCCGACGCGGCCGAAGTGGGCACCGGCCGCGGGCACGTACATCAGAACCTGCCCGACGAGCGGGGGGATCAGGACGACGGCGCTCATCGCGGCGGCGGCCACGAAGTCCCCGTACAACGCGGCGATCGCCATGAGGAGGACTCCCACGGCCCAGCCGATGCCGGTGAGGAGGGTCAGGACCGCCCTGGCCCGGCGTCCTCCGGCGCGTGCCGCACCGGCGAGGGCGACGAGGGCGACCAGCACGGCCACGGCGGGGAACAGGAGGACGAAGTCCCCCACCTCCACCCCGATCCGGATCCGCTCCGCGAAGGCCAGCACCAGACCGGCCGCTCCGGCGAGCACGATCAGCAGCCACAGCAGGAACGACCAGCGCACGACGCGAGGGACGGGTGCTTCCCAGGGACGACGCGGAGGGACCGGGGCCATCGGAGACACCTCGCCGGCGTGGTCGGCCGGCCGGTGACCAGGCTCCGCGGCGGAGGCTCGTACGGCGGGGTGGGGCATGGCGTTCTCCTGCGGTTCAATCGACGGTTCGGGTCGAAGGAGTGGGGATCCGGCATCCACGCCCGCCCCGTGACACGATCGTGATGATCCGCGTGCGTCCGTCACCCCGGCCGGCCGACCACGCCCCGCGCAGGGGTGGGTCGGCGGCTTCCGCGCCCGGGTGAGGGGATGCTACAGCTGTCGTCCGCGCGCCCCGGAGGGTGAAACACGAATCCGGGGACGACCGTTGACTCCCGCACCGGACAGCCCGCACACTTTGCGCACCAGCGGCACACCGCGAAACCGCCGGCGCCGGTTCGGGCCCCCGCCCGCCGGCCGGCGTCCGCGTGACGCCCGCCCCGCCGTCCGTCATTCCCGCGGTCGGCTGCGAACCCCCTTCGGCCGGACGGTGTTTGCCGGCCGGACCCACCGCGGGCCTCGCGCCTGAGGCCCCCGCCCCCAGGAGGTACGACGCGCTCTTCGTCGGCGCCGCCAGGACCGCAGCGTCCCGCGCCGCGAGCTCTTGTCCCGTCCACCCGCCCTGCCGACGTCGGTGAACCCGTCGGACACGGCCGAACCCAACCATCGGCACGTTCGAGCGACGTCCCTGCGGCGGGGCCGGGCCCCCCATTCCTCCGGCAGAGCGCCGTCGCAGGGTACGAACCGCGGTCGCGGCCCGAAGAGGCCGCGCCCGCGTCCCCCGCCACCCGACCGGACGCGTTCGCCCGGCCGGTCGTGCGGCGGCGCACGACCACCTGAGACCCACCGACCGGCGGGCCTCGACGCACGAGTTGAGGACCCCGGATTGAGCAAGCTCGCCAGAGTGACGAAGAAGGCGCCGAAGGATCCCGAGGGGCGGATGGCCCTCGCCGGGCACCTGCGCGAACTGCGCAACCGCGTGGTCAAGTCGGCCCTGGCGATCGTGGTGTTCACCATCGTCGCGCTGGTCTTCCACAAGAGGATCGAGGACTTCCTGCTGCAGCCGCTCCGCTGCACCCCGGAGATCATCGCCGCGGGCAAGGAGACGTGCGCACAGGTCTCGACCATCGGTCTGACCGCGGGCTTCACCTGGATGCTCAAAGTCGCCCTGACCGCCGGCGTGGTGGCCACCGTCCCGGTCTGGCTCTACCAGATCTGGGCCTTCGTCGCGCCCGGTCTGCACCGGAACGAACGCAAGTACACCCGGATCTTCGTCGCCTGCGGCGCACCGCTGTTCCTCGCGGGTGTGGGCCTCGCGATGCTGCTGCTGCCGACCACGGTCCAGATGCTGATGTCGTTCACGCCCGACAACACCACACCGATCCTGCCGCCCGACGACTACTTCGACATCGCCACCCGGCTCGTCCTGGTCTTCGGCCTGGCCTTCGAGTTCCCGCTGCTGCTGGTGATGCTCAACCTCGTCGGCATGGTCACCGGCAGGCGACTGCTCGGCTGGTGGCGCGGCATGGTGCTGGGCATCACCGTCTTCGCGGCGTTCGCCACGCCGAGCGTCGATCCGCTGAGCATGCTGGCACTGGCCGCGCCGATCTGGGCGCTGTACTTCCTCGCCTGCGGCATCTCGATCATCAACGACAAGCGCAGGGCCCGCCGCAGCCCCGACTACGGACTGGACGCCGACGAGGCGTCGGACATCGACCTCTCGGTGCGGCCGGTGGAGGAGGCGGAGGCCGTCGAGGCGTCCGTCCAGCCGTCCGCGATCGCCGAGTTGCCGCCCCCGCGCCGGGAAGAACTGTTGGACGACATCACCTGATCACCCAGCGACGTCCGGCCCCCTCACCACCTCTTCCGCCGAACTCCCGCCGGCGGGGCGGACGGTGGGTGCCGCGCCGCCCGGCGGGGCACCCAC